>JBEGJG010000039.1:0-17122 GCA_041184705.1 Candidatus Eiseniibacteriota bacterium | reverse complement strand
ACCGGCGCCCACAAAGGACCAGGCCCTGCACCAAGAGCGACAGGGTCGACTCGCAGCCACTGCGGTGCAGCAAGCCCAAGGTTGATTACCCACATATCGCCCATGACACTGCTGCTACCGTAAAGACCGCCATAAACAAATAGGCGGCGGCGCGATGCATCGAAGGCGCCAGCGAAGAACTGCCTCCCTAAAGGCTTCGCCCCATTGATTTGAAGCTCAACCCAAGAGCTAGGCGTAGCCAGATTGAGTTCATAGACATTCATTGACTCCGCGATGACGACCATGCGATCCATCTCTTGGTCATAGGCAGCCCAAGCGCCTGCCCTAAAGGGCGCGGGTGCAACAGGCAGTTGCGTCCACGGAGCAGCTACGCCGCAGGGGATTGCCCATGTGTGCCCTAGCACGTCAACGGTAATGATTCTCCTGCGAACAGGATCAACGATGGCTGCAGGGTCGCGAGTCGCCGCGGGCTTCGGCCCTGCAGGGGCAATGGCGACCCACTCACCGTTGTATGGCTCAATTGCATGCGACTGGCTCACACCGAACCACAAAGCTCCGGCCAGACATATCGCAATCAATGGTCGCACTGGGGACCTCTCCACGTGAAGCATAGGACAGCCAAGCTTGGGTTTTGGACGCATCCTGCAGAGGACCGGCAGAATATCATATAGGCTCTCACCAACAGCATCAGCGCTTACGAAGGCTGTTTAACTTGCAACCCTCTCGGCGCCCGCGTACACGTTCATGCGGCCCTCGCGCAGGAAGCCCACAAGCGTCAGGCCCGCGGACTCCGCGAGCGACACGGCGAGCGACGACGGGGCTCCCACGGCGGCCATGGCGGGGATGCCCGCGCGCACGGCCTTGAGCACCAGTTCGGCGCTGCTCGAACAACCAGCCGCAGACCTTGTCCACCGCGTTGTGACGCCCCACGTCCTCGCGCAGCACGCGCGGCTCCATCGCCGCGTCGCACCACACGGCCGCGTGCAGTCCGCCGGTGGCCTCGAATGTGTGCTGGTCCCTTCGCACGCGGGCGGGCAAGGCGAGCAGCGCGGCCGCCGACAGCACGGGCCCCTCGGGCAGGCGTGCCAGCCCGCTTCGCAGCGCGTCGAGGTGCGCGCGACCGCACAGCCCGCAGGCGGCGGTGGCGGCGAAGTGACGTTCGAGTCGCGTCCAGTCGAGCACGCGACCCTCGGCCAGGCTCACCTCCACGAGGTCGGGAGCGTCGTCGCATGCGGCGGACGTGGTGGCCACGGCCCGCACGTCAGTCGCGGCGGCGAGCACGCCCTCGCCGGCCAGGAAGCCCAGCGCCAACTCTCGGTCGTGGCCGGGGGTGCGCAGCGTCACCGCCACGTCGTGGCCGTCCACGCGGATCTGCAGCGCGCGCTCCACCGCGAGCGCGTCGTCGAGCACCTCACGCGAACGGCCGGTCACTCGGGTGACCGGCCGTCGCAGGATGGCGTCGCCGGGCGACGTCACGCTCACACCTTCACGTGCGGGGTCCGCGTGGCGAACGTGCCGTCGGACAGCTTCTCGAGCGTGTAGTCGGCGAAGATGTTCGGGGCCTCCTTCTGCATGATCCCGAGCACCTGCACCGCGACCTTGCGGATCTCGACCTCGGCGTGCTCGCTGCCGCGCAGCTCGATGAAGTGGCGCAGCGCACGCGCGTTGCCGGTGAAGAAGATCTTGGTCTCGGTCGCGTTCGGGAGCACCGAACGCGCAGCCTGACGCGCCATCTTGCGGCGGAGCGTCTTGTCCTCCATGTCGGGGAACTTGGCCTCGAGCCCCTGCACCAGCTTCACGTAGGCCGAGCGCGCCGCGTTCACGGCCTCGCACCACACCTTGTGCAGCTCCGGGTCCTCGGCGATCACATCCGGCTCGATGTAATCCGAGTCGCTCTCGTCCACGTAGCGCTGCGAGAGCTGCGAGTACGAGAAGTGCCGGTGCCGGATGAGCTCGTGCGTGAACGACCGCGAGCAACCGGTGATGACGAAGCTCCACACACCGTGCTCGAGCACGCTGCCGTGCCCCACCTCGATGATGTGCCCGAGGAAGTCGGAGTTCGTCTTGCGGCCGCGGCCGTAGCTCATGTAGCACACGCGACCGGCGACCTCGGCGAGGCGCTCGGCGCCCACCGTGGTGTCGGTCTGCCACGTGACGCCCTCGTCCTCGAGGAAGCGGGCGATCGTCGTGTCGTCGGTCACCTGACGACCGACCAGGTACACCTTGGGGTCGCGCACGATGCTGAGCGGGGTCGTCTCCGCGGTCGCCGTCTCCATGGCCACTCCTCGCAGGATGCGTCCGCGCGGCGGCGCGGAACGGGCAGGTCGGGTGCGGTCGGACGTGCGGGTCGTCGCACGGGGACCGCGTTGAGGGCGTCCCGCGTGCGTGCGCGGGGCGCGTCGTTCGCGGGGGAATCTACCCCACCGCGAGGGTCCGCGCCACGATTCCTGTCACGCTTCGGGGCCGCTCCAGACGCGGTCCGCGTCGCCGCCGAGCCCCGTCCGGACCGTCAGGCCTCGGCGTCCACCGCCCGACGGATGCGCGCCATGACCTCGTCGGTCTCGTCGTCGCGCGTGTAGTAGTGCGGCGCGAGTCGCAGCCCCACCCCCGGCCGGTGGTCGAGCAGCACGTCCTCGGCCAGCAGGCGGGCGCAGACGCGCTCGGCGTTCGGCACGTCGAGGCACACCGTGCCGCCCCGACGTTCGGGTTCGCGGGGCGAGCCCACGCGGAACCCGTGCTCGTCGGCGAGCGCGAGCAGTCGAGCGGTCAGGCGCAGCGACTTCTCGCGGATGGCCTCCCCGCCGATCTCGGCGGCGATCGTGAACCCGGGACGCGCCGCGACGTAGGCCGGCAGGCACGGCGTACCGTTCCAGAACCGACGCTCGCCCGCGTGCAGGCGGTGCGGGCCCGAGTCGAACGCGAACGGGGCCTCGTGTGCGAACCATCCCGTGAGAGCGGGGTGCAGACGCGTCTGCAGCGCCGGGTTCACGTACAGGTAGCCGGTGCCGGGTCCCCCGCACAGCCACTTGATGCTGCCGCCGGTGAGGAAGTCGGGGGCGAGCGTGCGCACATCCACGTCGAGCACGCCCACCGACTGGTAGGCGTCCACCATGGACAGCGCGCCCATCGCACGCGCGCGTTCGATCACGGGTGCGAGGTCGAGTCGCTGCGAGGTTCGGAACAGCACGTGCGAGACCGCGACCACCGCGGTGCGCTCGTCGATCGCGGCGAGCAGGTCGGCCTCGTCCACGCGTCGGCCCTCGCGCGCGGGCACACGCACGATCTCGGCGCCACGTCGTGCGAGCCCCTCGTACAGGTAGAGCTCCGACGGGAAGTCCTCGGCGGTGCACACGACGCGGTTGCGCGCGGGCGTGAACTCGAGGCACGAGAACGCCACCGCCTGCGCCACCGTCACGTTGGGGTGCAGCGAGACGCTGCCGGGCCCCGCCTGGATGAGGCGCTCGATCGCCCCTGAGACCTCGCCCGGGATGCGCACCCAGCGCTCCTCCCACGCCCGCACCCCGCGAGACGACCACGCCGCGGCGTACTCCACGAGCCCCGTCTCGACCTCGGCCGGCATGGCACCGAGCGTGTGCGAGGCGAAGTGCAGCACGCCCTCGACGCTCGGGAAGCGAGCGCGCCAAGCGAGCAGCGGATCGGCGGTGACGGACGGCGTGCTCATGCGGGGCTCCCGTGGGTGACGGACGCGGTGTCGTACGCGGCGCGCGTCTGCTCGATGCCGCGCGCCACCGCTGCGGCCGCGAGTTCGGGCGTCTCAGCCACCTCGACGAAGCGGTGCAGACCCTCGGGCACGAACGCCCCCCCGCGGTGCAAGCGCAACCACTCGTGCCAGTGCGATCCCATGAGCACGATGGGCGCGGCGGGACGCCCCGAGACCGCGACCATGGTCCAGACGAGGAACAGCTCGGTCAGCGTGCCGATGCTGCCCGCCACGACCACGTAGCCGTCGGCCGAGTACGTGAGGTGTCGCAGGCGCTCGAACAGGTCGGGCGTGTGCACGCGCTCGCGCACCCAGCGGTTCACCGGGCCGCGGCGCTCGAACATCTCCACCGTGACGCCGATGACGTGCCCACCCGCCTCGTGCGCCCCGCGCGAGGTCGCGGCCATCGCCCCGTCGTAACCGCCCGTCATGGTGGCGAGCCCGCGCCGCGCGAGATGCCCACCGAGTTCGTCCTCGCGCACGATGCTGCTGCCGAAGACCGCGACGACGGGCTGACGGTGCGTGGGGGTGCTCATGGGGCCTCGCTGGGGGCAGGGAACGTATGCGCGATGCGACCGACGCATCATGCCACAGGAACGAGGCCCCGCGACGCGCTCCGATCGCGAAGGGTGTGGTCGCCGGGCGCGCATGCGCACGCGAAGGACGGACTCGAACCCGCAGGACGGGCCGGGCACCGGGACCGTTGCGAGGCGCTGAGGGGATCGCGCCCCAGCACCGGGCTCGAGTCCGGGGGCGGATACGGACGGGATTCTCAGAGTCGGTCAGTAATCGCTACCGTCGTGCCCTCACCGGAGCCACAGTGAGCGATGGGAGTCCCTGAGAACGCGGTCTCCGTGGGCGGTCCCAACCGAATAACGCAAGCGGGGTGGAATGTGGTATGGTCCCGGGGTCCAGCAACAGGTCGCCGAGCGGGGCCACTTGCCCGCTCCTCGAACAGACTCCAGAGGCCTCCGAAATGCCCCGTCGGCACGGTTTCTCGAACTTCCGGTTTCTCGAACTTCCGAGCCTTCTCGATCGACCCCAACTCGGTGGAGCCGCTGCACCGCCAGCTCTACAACGAGCTGCGTGCCGCCATCCTGGGGGGCCGTCTGCCGTCGGGGAGCCGTCTGCCCGCGAGCCGCGAACTCGCGCAGGTCACGGGGCTGTCGCGCAACACGGTCCTGAGCGCTTACGACCAGTTGATCGCCGAGGGCTACATCGACAGCCGGGCCGGCTCGGGCACCTACGTCGCGAGTTCGCTGCCCGATCAGGTGTTGTCGGGGCCCGCGATGGAACCGGTCGCCGAGACCGATCGCGGTTCGCGTCGTCTGTCGGTGAAGGGTGAGCGACTGCTCGAGTTCCCGTTCCGCAAGTGGCCGCCCCTGCAGACGGGCCCCATGCTGTTCCGCGCCGGCCTGCCCGCGCTCGACCACTTCCCCATGGACATCTGGCGGCGCATCACCGATCGCCGCATGCGCCTGGCGTCCATGCGCACGCTCGCCTACGACGACCCGCAGGGCTACCGCCCGTTGCGCGAAGCGGTCTCGGGCCACCTCGCCGCGGCGCGCGGCGCGCGCTGCTCGCCCGACCAGATCGTCATCGTGAACGGTTCGCAGCAGGCGATCAGCATCGTGAGCGACGTGCTGCTCAACGAGGGCGACTCGGTGATGTTCGAGGACCCCGGCTACTTCGCGGCCCGCAGCGTGTTCGAGATGGCCGGTGCGCGCATCGTGCCGGTCCCGGTGGACGACGACGGTTTCGACGTGGCGGCCGCGGTGCAGAGCAGCCCCAACGCGCGCCTCGCCTACATCACCCCGTCGCACCAGAACCCGCTCTGCGTCACGATGAGCCTGCCCCGACGGCGAGCCCTCCTGCAGTGGGCCGAGCAGAGCGGCGCGTGGATCCTCGAGGACGACAACGCCAGCGAGTGCCGCTATCGCGGGCGTCCGCTCGCCGCACTGCAGGGCATCGACCCGCACAACCGCGTGCTGTACGCGGGCACGTTCAGCAAGGTCATGTTCTCGTCGCTGCGACTCGGCTACCTCGTGGTGCCGCCCGACGTGCTGCCCGCGATCGTGCGTCAGCGCGAACTCATGGACCGTCAGTCGTCCGGTATCCAGCAGGCGGTGATGGCCGACTTCATGGCCGAGGGCCACTTCTCGCGCCACCTGCGGCGCATGCGCACGCTCTACGCCTCGCGGCTCGAGGCGCTGCATGCCGCGATCGCGAAGCACGCGGCCGATCTGTTCGAGGTCCCCGAACTCGAGGGTGGCCTCAATCGCGTCGCGTGGCTGCCGGCCGGCGTCTCCGACACCGACGTGCTCGCGGTCCTGCGCCCCGAGGGCTTCGCCTGCCTGCCGGTCTCGGAGTTCCGCATGGTCCCGGGTGGCCGAGGCGGGCTCGTGCTGGGCTTCGCGGGCATGAGCGAGGAACTGATCGACAGCTCGATCGCCAAGATGGCCACGCTCGTGCGACCGGTCGTGCAGGCGCAGCGCGGCCACTGACCCCCGCCGCACACGACACACGAAGGGCGCGAGGCCGAACGGCCCCGCGCCCTTCACGCTTCCACCGGCCTCAGCGCGTGCGACGCTTCTTCGCTCCCCGCGTGGGCTTGCCCGTGGCCTTCGCCGCCTTCTTGCGCGCGGGCTTCGCCTTCGCTCGCGGCGCCGCACGGCGGGCCGAGGACTTCACGGCCTCGGGCGTGTTCAGGTTCGAGACCACCGCCGGATCGGCGACGTCGAGGTAGCCCACCAGACGCGCGTTGCGACGCACCGCGTCCGACAGGTCGCGCGCCGAGCGGTCGGCCACGATCGCCGAGGCGAGTCCGGACGAGAGCGCGAGCGGGTGGCCACGGCGGCCACGGTGACGCGGCACGAGCGCGTAGGCGAAGCCGCTCGCGCGCGATCCGCCGAAGGCGCCGAGCGCGTCCTCGAGCACGTCGCCGAGCAGCTTGGCCGTGTCCGGGCGCACGTCGGGCTGGTCCACCGGCATGAGCAGCACGCCCTTCGGCTTGTGCTTGAGCGCCGCCGCCAGACCGACCCGCGCCGACGACAGCATGCCCTCGGCCCACTTGCGATGGATCTCGAAACGCACCTCGAGGTCGCCCGTGCGACCACGCCCGGTCGCGCTCTCGGGCGCGAGCAGGCCCTTCGCGACCAGCGTGTCGAACTCGTCCCCCACCTCGTCGCAGATGCGTTCGCCCTCGGCACCGACCACCGCGATGACGGTGTCGCACGCGCCCCACAACGCACGCACGCCGTGAACGAGGAACGACTGCCCGCGCTTGCGCACGAGCGCCTTGGGCGTCCCCATGCGCGACGACGCCCCTGCGGCCAACAGCACTCCGACGATCATGAGTGGCTCCCTTCGGCGGTGGATGGTGCGGGAACGACGGACGACGACGATTCCGGATCACTCTCGCGTGCGCGGGTGCGGGCCGGCGGCACCCAGCCGGCGGCGGGGTCGGCCCCGCGCCGGACCGCGACCAGTTCGGCGACGATGCTGACCGCGATCTCCTCGGGCGTGCGGGCCCCGATGGGCAGACCCACCGGGGTGCGCAAGCGCGCGAGCGCGGCGTCGTCGAAGCCGCGGGCGCGCAACCGGAGCGCGAACTTGCGCTGCTTGGCGAGGCTGCCGATGAGTCCGGTGAAGCGCAGACCGGCGGGCAGGATGGCCTGAACGACGCGCTGATCGAGCGCGTGGTCGTGCGTCGTCACCACGGCGTGGAGACCGGACGCCTCGCCGCGCGCGCCCCATTCCGCGACCTGCTCGCGCGCCCACACGTCGGGCTCGCGCAGCACGCGTGCGGCGTACGGGAAGCGCTCCGAGGTGAGCCATTCGGCGCGCGCGTCCACCACCTGCACGGTGAAACCGGTGGCCGAGGCGAGCGCGGCGAGCGGACGCGCGACGTGCCCGGCGCCGAACACGATCAGGCGCGGCTGCGCCTCGAGCACCTCCAGGTGCACCACCATCTCGCCGCCGCAGCACATGCCGAGCTCGGTCGTGAGCTGCTTGCGCACGGTGCGCGTGCCGCCGCCCGCGACCAGCAGGTCGCGCGCCTCGGCCATGCAGGCGTGCTCGATCGCACCCCCGCCCAGCGTGCCCACCGACTCGCCGTCCTCGGCCACGAGCATGTGGACGCCGGGCTTCTGCGGCGTGAACCCGCGCGACTCCACCACGGTGAGGAGCACGAAGCGACGACCGGCGGCGCGCCATGCGCCGAGCACGGTCCAGACGTCGGGCGCGGGGCCCCCGAGCGGCCCCACGGCGCCACTCATGCGCCCATCCCGAACGCGTCGGCGAGCGCGCGCTTCACCAGCACGGGCACCATCGCGTGCCGCCAGTCGTCGTCGTAAGGAACGTTGGTGAGCGGCCGACACTGCTTGGCCGCGGCGGCCGCGACCGCCTCGAACACCCCCGCCTCGGCCGCCTTGCCCACGGCGATCGCGTCGAGCTGGCCGAGCAGGCGCGGCTTCGCGCCGAGCGCGCTCACGACCACGCGCAGCCCCTCGATGCGGCTCGCCTCGCCGCGTGCCGCGACCGCGATGGACAGCATGGGGAAATCGATCGCGGCGCGCGGCCGCAGCTTGCGGTACGCACCGCGCTGGCCCGCGCTGGCGGTGGGCAGCGTGACGTGCGTGACCACCTCGCCCGGCCGCAGCACGTTGTTGTGCACACCATCACCGACGAAGAACTCGTCGCAACCCACCGTGCGCGGGCCATCGGGCCCCACGATGGACACCTCGGCGCCGTAGGCGATGAGCGTGGGCGCCACGTCCGACGAGTGCGCGGCCACGCAGCGCTTGCCCTGCGGCACGACGTGGCACCGTTCGCCGTCCTTCTTCAGGCAGAAGCCCAACGCCTCGCGCCAGAAGTAGGTCTGGTTGTAGTAGGTGCAGCGGGTGTCGAGGCACAGGTTGCCACCGAGCGTGCCCATGTTGCGGATCTGCGGCGAGGCCACGAGCGAGGCGGCGGTGGCGATCGCACCGTAGCCCTCGAGCACCGCGGGCTCGCGCGTGAGCGCGGTGAGCGTGGTGAGCGCGCCCAGATGCAGGCCACGCTCGTCACGACGCACCCCGCGCAACTCGTCCACGCGGGAGAGCGACACGATGCGGCGCGGCTCGTGCAGCCGGTGCTTGAGGTTCGGCACGGCATCGGTGCCCCCGGCCACCACCATCGCCTCGCCCGGGGCCTCGGCGAGCAGCCGCAGGACCTCGGCGAGCGTGGTCGGCGCGCACCACTCGAAACGCGGCAGGGTCAGCATGCGGATCCCCCCGTGCGCGGGCTCACGAGCGCACCGCCTTCGTGGCGCGCGCGCGCTCCCACGCCACGCGCGCGTCGCCCTCGCGCAGCAGGCGCAGCACGCTGGGCGGCGAGAACGGCAGGCGGTCGCAGCGGATGCCGAGCGCGTCGTGGATGGCGTTGGCGATCGCGGGCACGCTGGGGTGCAGCGGCCCCTCGCCCGCCTCCTTGGCGCCGTACGGGCCCTCGGGGTCCACGCTCTCGATCACGAACGAGCGCAGCTCCGGGGTGTCGAGCGTGGTCGGCATGCGGTAGTCGAGCAGGCTCGGTCCATGATGGATGCCCGGACCGTGACCGACCGCGGCCGGCTTGTAGGTCTGCGTCTCGAAAAGAGCCTCGCCGAACCCCATGTAGGCGCTGCCCTCCATCTGCCCCTCGACCGCGACCGGCGAGAGCGCACGCCCGCAGTCGTGTGCCACCCAGATGCGAGCGACGCGCACGAACCCGGTCTCGGGGTCGGCCTCGACCTCGGCGATGTGCGCCGTGAACGAGTACGCCGGCGAGGCACCGATGGTGCCGCCGCGATAGTCGCCACCCAGCTTGGGGCTCTGGTACCAACCCACCGACCCGAGCGTGCCGTGGCGCGCCTCGGCGGCCTGGAACGCGTCGCGCACACTCATGGCGTGCCGCACGGGATCGCTCGCCGCCACGGCCATGCCGTTCGCGAGCACGACGTCGCCCTTGGGCACACCCCACAGCTCGGAGAGCGTCGAGGCGATGCGCTCGCGCAACTGGCGCGCCGCGTCGAGACAGGCGTTGCCGCACATGAACGTCTCGCGGCTCGAGTAGCTACCGAGGTCCACCGGCGTGAGGTCGGTGTCGGCGGCGACCACGCGCACGTCGCGCAGGTCGAGGCCCAGCTCCTCGCACACGATGTAGGCGAGCACCGAGTCGGCGCCCTGCCCGATGTCGCTCACGCCACAGAACACCGTCGCGCGCCCCGAGCGATCCAGCTTGAGCTGGACCGCCGACTGCGGCATCTCGTTGGGGTAGATGCAGTAGTTGGTGCCCGAGATGTACATGCTGCCGGCCACGCCGAGGCCGCGGCCGTAGGGCAGATTGCGCCAGCGCTCACGCCAGCCCGAGGCGCGCTCGACCGCCTCGAGGCACTCGAGGAACCCGTTCGAGGTCACGCGCATGCCGTTGACCGTGCGCGTGCGCTCGCCGATGAAGTTGCGGCGACGCAGCTCGATCGGGTCCATGGCGATGCGCTCGGCGAGCTTGTCGAGCTGGCACTCGAACGCGAAACGCGGCTGCACCGAGCCGTGCCCGCGCTTCGGACCGCAGCACGGCTTGTTCGTGAACACGCGCGTCGAGTCGAACCGGTAGGCGGGTAGCGCGTACGGGGCGGTGAGCAGCTGGCCCGAGTAGTACGTGGTGACGAGCCCGAAGCTCGAGTACGCACCACCGTCGATGTGGATGCGGGCGTCGGTCGCGGTGAGCAGGCCGTCGCGCGTCACACCCGTCCGGTAACGCAGGCGCATGGGGTGGCGACCGCGATGCGCGTAGAACACCTCCTCGCGCGTGTACAGGATCTTCACCGGCCGACCGGTGATCATGCTGAGCTTGGCCGCGCAGAACTCGAGCGAGAACGGCTCGCTCTTGCCGCCGAACGCCCCGCCCACGACCGGCTGCACCACACGGATGCGCTGCGTGGGCAGGTCGAGCACCTTGGCGAGGTCGCGGTGCAGGTAATGCGCGACCTGCGTGCTCGACCACACGGTGAGGAAGCCGGTGGCGTCGAACTCGGCGACGCAACAGTGCGGCTCGATGGGGGCGTGCGTGTTGCCCTCGTACCAGTACTCGCACTCCACCACCTCGTCGCTCGCCGCGAGGCGGTCGTCCACGGGCCCGAACTCGAGGTGGACGTGCTTCGAGAGGTTGCCCTCGATGGCCTTCTCGTTGACCTGGATCTCGGGGTGGGCGAGCGCCTCGTCGATCCCGGTGATGGCGGGCAGCACCTCGTACTCGACGCGGATGAGACGCAGGGCCTCCTCGGCGAGCAGTTCGGTGTCGGCCGCCACGGCGGCGATCGCGTCGCCCACGTAGCGCGCCTTCTCCTCGCACAGGGCCTGCTCGTCCTGCGTCCACGGGATGATGCCGAACCACTCGGGCAGGTCGCGTCCCGTGATGACGGCGTGCACGCCCGGCAGCGCGAGCGCGGCACTCGCGTCGATGGCGCGGATGCGGGCGTGCGCGTGGATGGAACGCAGCAGCTTCGCGTGCAGCATGCGCGGCAGGGTGAGGTCGTCGGCGTACACGGCGCGCCCGGTGAGCTTGGCGAGCCCCTCGACCTTGCGGTTGCGCTTGCCGATGGTGTGGAACGCGTCACCGTTGGGCGGATCGGTGCGTCCCCCCTCCCAGATCGGCGGCGACAACCGTTCGGCCTTGGGCATGACGCGCCCGGCCGGGATCGCCATGCCGGGCTTGGGCGCCTCGCGGTCCGCGCTCACGCGTCCCCCGTGCCACGCGCGCGCAGTTCGGCGGCGGCGAGTTCCACGGCATCGAGGATCTTGGTGTAGCCGGTGCACCGGCACAGGTTGCCCGACAGCGCGTGCGCGATCTCGTCGCGCGACGGCGACGGGTTGCGCTCGAGCAGCGCGGCCGCGCTCATGAGCATGCCCGGCGTGCAGAAGCCGCACTGCGCACCGCCGGTGCGGTCGAAGGCGTCCTGGAGCGGGTGCGGTCGGGCGCCCTCGGCGATGCCCTCGACCGTGCGCACCGCACGCCCCTCGCACGCGAGCGCCAGCGTGATGCACGCCAGCACGGGCTCACCGTCCACGAGCACGGTGCACGCCCCGCAGTCGCCCTTGTCGCAGCCCTGCTTGGAGCCCGTGAGCGCGAGCCCGTAACGCAACGCCTCGAGCAGCGTGGTGTGCGGGGTGACGGCGCACGTGCGCTCGTCACCGTTCACGCGCAGGCGACACAGCACCGGGGTCGGCTGGTCCAAAGGGGGCGCTCCGAGGGTCGTGGGGCCGGACGGACCCGAGCGGCGCGCGCGGGTCCGGGCCGCGATTGAAGCCCGTCGCCCGAGGAGTGTCAACGCACGCGACCTTGCCCGCGACGCGCCTGCCGCGCACAATGCGGACATGACCGACCGCGCCGCCGTACCGCCCTCGTACTGGTGGACCGAGGACCGTCCCACCTACGCCCCACTGACCGAGGACCTCACGGTCGAGGTCGCCATCGTCGGTGGCGGCGTCACCGGGATCACGCTCGCGCACACGCTCGTCACGCAGGGCACGCGCGTGGCGGTGCTCGAGTCCGGTCGGCTCGCGGGGGCGGCCAGTGGACGCAACGGCGGGTTGCTGCTGGCGCTGCCGGCCGAGCCCTACGCCGAGCGCATCGCGCTCTGGGGTCGCGAGGGCGCGCGCGCGATGCTGCAGGTCGGGCGCCGCACGCACCAGCGCATCGCGACGCTCGTCGAGACGCACGGTCTCGACTGCGGCTACCAGCGCACCGGCAGCCTGCGACTCACGCGCAGCGAGGCCGAGACCGACGACCTGCGCGGCTCGCTCACCGAGCTGCGGCACGACGGCTTCCCCATGCGCGAGATCGCGCGCGAGGACGCGTTGCCCGCGCATGCGGTGGCCCGGTTCCATTCCGCGTTCGAGGTCCCCGAGGACGGCGTGGTGGATCCGGTGCGCTTCCAGCACGGCCTGGCGGCCGTCGCTGCGCGGCTCGGCGTGCGCTTCCACGAAGGCACGACCGTGACGGGCGCGCGCTGGCAGGACGGCATGTGGCAGGTGCGCTCGGCCGGACGGACGGTGCGCGCGCGCACGCTGGTGCTCGCCACGAACGCCTACGCCCCCGCGCTGGTGCCGGCCCTCCAGCCGCTCATCGCGCCGCGCCGCGGCCAGATGCTCGCCACCGAGCCGCTGTCCGTGCGCCTCGACCCACGTCCCGTGTACTCGAACTACGGCTACCAGTACTGGCGCCAGACCCCCGACGGACGGCTCGTGATCGGGGGGTGGCGCAACACGGCGTTCGACGACGAGGTCGGTTTCGACACGGACACGACCGAGCCCATCCAGTCGGCGATCGAAGCCGGTCTGCGCGACCTCGTGCCCGAGGGCGCGCGCGTGGAGTACCGCTGGGCGGGCACCATGGGATTCGCGCGCGACGGACGTCCGCTCGTGGGTTGGCTCGACGCCGCGCACCACCTCGCGATCTGCGCCGGCTTCACCGGACACGGCATGGGCATCGCGGCCGCCTGCACCGAGGAACTCGCCGAGGTGCTGTCGTTCCGACGCGCGCGCCACACCGCATCGTTCGACCCGCACCGCTTCCCCGAGGTGCGCGAGGCCCGGGAGGGCTTCGTCTCGCTCGGGGAGGCCGTGGAATGACCCCGCATCGTCGGCTCGCGCATCTCCTCATGGCCGTGAGCGTGGGGCTCCTCTCCGGGCAGGCCGCGGTGGCCCGAGCCCGGCCACTCACCGTCGCGGACGCTTCGCCGGAGCCCCTCATGGGCGCTCCCATCGTCGAGACCCCGCCCGCCGTCGGCCCGCGCGGCCGCCACGACGACACCGTGCCCGCGGATCTGACCGAAGCGGAACGCGAGGCGCGCGCCCGACTCGCCTCCTCCGCCACGCGCACGGGGGTCATCGCGCTGACCGTGGGAACGGTCGGCGGCACCCTGCTGGCCGCGAGCGGCGTGCAGAGCGGAGGCGATGCGCAGAGATCCGTCGGCATGGTGATGTTCCTCGGCGGCATGCTGGCGGGGCCGTCGCTAGGTTGGGCTCAGGCCGGCTACCCGGACGCCGCCATCACCGGTGTCGCGCGGCGCATGCTCATCGTGGCGGGCAGCGGCGTGGTGGGCATCGCGGCCGGCAGCTCGGTGGGCGATTGGGAGGGCCTAGGGATCGCCGTCCTCTCGATGACGGTGGGCGCGACGCTCGCGACGGCCGAGGGATTCCTGGATTGCGCGCACATCGGCCGCCACGTCCGCGCTCACGGCGCCGGTGGCACACAGGCCGCGTGGAGCCCCATCACGCCGGTCGGTCCCGGGCTGGCCGTGAGCGTGCCGCTGCCCTAGGGGTCTCTCGCCCCGGTCGCAGCCGTCCCCTATACTGGCACGGAGTCACGGCACCCCCGCACCCGACCTCCCGAACCCCGCCACCGTCGGTCCCCCGCGACCGGACGGTGCCGCCCTCAAGGACGAAAGCCATGCAGACCCCCTTCCGCAATCTCGACGAAGTGCGCCAGGCCATCGCGGTGCTGGCGACCGGCAACGGTGACGCCCTCGACCGCCTGGTGTGGACCGGCGTGTTCGGCGCTGACGGCATCCGCGAGGCCGCGCGTCAGGGCGTGATGGACCAGTGCAAGTCGGTCGGCCTCTACCCCGCCTCGATCCACGGCCTGTACATGGCCCGCGGCCGCGGCGAGGCGCCCGCCACCTTCACGGTGCCCGCGATCAACATCCGCGGCATCGCCTACGACACCGCGCGCGCCCTGTTCCGGGCCCGCAAGAAGCTCGACGCGGGTGCGGTGATCTGCGAGATCGCGCGCTCCGAGATCAGCTACACCGGGCAGCGCCCGGCCGAGTACACGTTCGTCATCATGGCCGCCGCGCTGCGCGAGGGCTGGACGGGCCCCGTGTTCATCCAGGGCGACCACTTCCAGATCAACCACAAGAAGTACCTCGCCGACCCCAAGGCCGAGATGGCCACGGTGCTCGACCTCACCTCCGAGGCCCTCGCGGCGGGCTTCTACAACATCGACGTGGACACCTCGACGCTGGTGGATCTGGACAAGCCGACCCACCGCGAGCAGCAGGCCGTGAACGGCCGCCTGTGCGCCGAGATCACGGCCTACATCCGCAAGCACGAGCCCGCGGGCATCACGGTGTCGGTGGGTGGCGAGATCGGCGAGGTCGGCGGCAAGAACTCGACCGCCGAGGAGCTCGAGGCGTTCGTCGAGGTGTTCAACGCCGAGCTGGCCCAGGCGGCCCCCGGCAAGCCCGGCATGAGCAAGATCTCGATCCAGACCGGCACGAGCCACGGCGGCGTGCCCATGCCCGACGGCACGGTGGCCAAGGTGAAGCTCGACTTCGACACGCTCGAGGCGCTCTCGAAGCTGTCGCGCGAGAAGTACGGGTTCGCCGGCGCGGTGCAGCACGGCGCCTCGACCCTGCCCTCGGAGCTGTTCGGCGAGTTCGCCAAGCGCGGGGCGTGCGAGATCCATCTCGCGACCGAGTTCCAGAACATGATCTTCGATTCGCCCGCGTTCCCGGCCGACCTCAAGAAGGCCATCTACGACGAGCTGCGCGTGAGCGAGGCGGCCGACCGCAAGCCGACCGACACCGACGAGCAGTTCTTCTACAAGGTGCGCAAGAAGGCGCTCGGCGGCCGCAAGGAGCAGCTGTGGGGCATGCCGGCCGAGGCGCGCGCCGCGATCGGCCAGGCGCTCGAGGACCGCTTCACCTTCCTGCTCACCCAGCTCAACGTGTCCGGCACGCGCGAGGTGGCGGCGAAGTGGGCACCGTTCGTGCCCGGCTCGTTCCCGGTGTACGACACGACCGTCGGGGTGGCGAAGGGCCCCGAGGACGTGACCGGCCTCTCCGACTGACGCGAGGGTCCCGATGAGCAACCGCGCGGTGACGCTGTCGCAGTTCGTGCTCCACCAGGAGCGCATGCACCCCGAGGCGAGCGGGCAGTTCACCAGCCTGCTGCTCGACATCGCGCTCGCCGCCAAGATGATCAACAAGGCGGTCATCCGCGCGGGGCTCGCGGACGTGCTCGGGGCCACGGGCACGGTGAACGTGCAGGGCGAGAAGGTGCAGAAGCTCGACGTGTTCGCGCACGAGACGATCATGCGCGTGCTCGGCAGCACCGGGCAGCTCGCGGTGGTCGCGTCCGAGGAGGACGAGGACATCGTGCAGGTGACCGAGGGCGTGCCGATCGGACGCTACGTCGTGAACTTCGACCCGCTCGACGGGTCGTCGAACATCGACGCGAACGTCAACATCGGGACCATCTTCTCGATCCTGCCCCGGCTCACGCGCACGGGCCGTGGGACGCACGAGGACGTGCTGCAGGCGGGTCGGCGCCAGTTGTGCGCGGGCTACGTGCTGTACGGCTCGAGCACCATGCTGGTCTACACCACCGGTGACGGCGTGCACGGCTTCACCTACGAGCCGAGCATCGGCGAGTTCCTGCTCTCGCACCCCGACATCCGCACCCCGCCGCGCGGCCGCATCTACAGCGCGAACGAGGGCAACTACTCGCAGTGGTCCGAGGGCATGAAGCGCTACGTGGACTGGATGAAGGTCGAGGACGAGGCCACCGGGCGCCCCTACAGCGCCCGCTACGTGGGTTCGCTCGTGGCCGACTTCCACCGCAACCTGCTCTACGGCGGCGTGTACCTGTACCCCGGCGACAGGAAGAACCCGAACGGCAAGCTCCGTCTGCTCTACGAGGCGGCCCCGCTGGCCTACGTGGCCGAGCAGGCCGGCGGTGCGGCGAGTGACGGTCGCCGTCGCATCATGGACATCGCCCCCGCCGCATTGCACCAGCGCACGCCGCTCATCATCGGCAGCCCCGAGAACGTGGCCGAGGCCGAGGCGTTCGTGCAGGAGCGCCACGGTGCCGTGACCTCGGACCGCCGCACGCACTATCCCCCGCGACTCACCGGCTCTGCGGCCAGAGCGAGGCGACCCGCCAGCGGATCTCGTCGCGGACCTCGCGGAACACGTCGAGCCTCGTGGCCTCGGGTGCGGCGCTGGGGTCGGGCAGCGGCCAGTGCACACGCCGCACGTCACCCGCGAGGGTCGGGCACGCCTCGTCACCCTCTCCGCAGAGCGTGACCACGGTGTCGCACTCGCGCCACGGCACCTCGTCGAGGGACTTCGACCGGTGTGACGACAGGTCGAGGCCGATCTCGGACATGACCTCCTGTGCGCACGGATGCACCTGACGGGGCTCGGTGCCCGCGCTGACCACCTGCACGCCGGTGGGCGCGAGCGCACGCGCGAAGCCCTCGGCCATCTGGCTACGCGACGAGTTGTGGATGCACAGGAACAGCACCCGCTCCGGGGGACGGGTGATGAACGCGGCCGGACGCAGCTCGTTCGTCCTCATCGGGACGAGAGCAGCGACTTGT
>JBEGJG010000038.1:0-12548 GCA_041184705.1 Candidatus Eiseniibacteriota bacterium | reverse complement strand
ACCGCGGGGTCGCGAGCGATGATCACCTCGACGGGGTCGGCTCGACGCTCCAACTGCACGGGGCCGGTCCGCGAGGCCCGCACGACCACCACCTCGGCGTGCGGCCACAGTCGCTCGGGCGCCCCCGCGGGCTCGACCCACAGGCCGTCGGCGTCCGCCCGCACCTGCGCGGCGCGCGCGTGCGGCGAGCGGCCCTCGTACCACTCGGCGGGTCGTCGGGGCGGGGGCGTCACGCGTCCGGCCCCGTGATGCGGTTCGCGTCCATGCCCTTGAGCATAGCGCGTCCGCCCTCCGATGCGCACGAGTCGCTCAGCGGCGGCCGGACCGCCAGATGTTCACGACCAGCCACAGCCCCGAGGCGAGCGTGAAGACGAAGCCGCCTGCGAACAGACCGCGCAGGAAGGGACGCATCTCGGCGCTCCCCTGCGCTCCCATGGCCACGGCCAACGCCACGACCGAGGCGGCCAGGATGAGCGCGATGGACAGTCGGTTCGTCATCTGCTGGAACTCGCGCGTCACCTCCTCGAGCCGTTCGTGCCGCACGTTGAGCTCGAACTCGCCACGCTCCATACGGCTCATGAGGCGCTGCGTGCGCCGCGGCAGGCCGGCCGCCATCTCGCTCGCCTCCAGGGCGCCGCGCCCCAGTTCCTGCATGCGCCGACGGAACGAGGTGCGCTCGCGCCAGTGACGCCGGATGATGGGACTGGCGTACTCGAGGTAGTGGAACTCCGCATCGAGCATGAGCCCCATGCCCTCGCTCATGCTGAGCACGCGCAGCAGCAGCGCGAGCTCGCTCGGCAGCTGCAACCGGTGACGCAGCACGATCTCGGACAGGTCGCGCACCACCTCGGCCGCGCTCAGCTCGCGCAGCGAGAAGGTGCCGTAGCGACCGATGAGATGGTCGAGGTCCTTCTCGAACGCTCGACGGTCGGCACGTGGTCCCGCCACGCCGAGCGCGTAGAGCTCCTCGGCCAGCCCCTCCGCATCGAGCTCCATGGCCGACAGTCCCGCGCGCAGCAGGTGTTGGCGCACCCGATCGCTGACGCGCCCCACCATGCCGAAGTCCACCAGCGCGATGCGCCCGCTCGGCTCGACGAAGAAGTTGCCCGGGTGCGGGTCGGCGTGGAAGAACCCGAACTCGAGCAACTGTCGAAGGAAGGTGCGGACCGCGGCCTCGGCGATCCCGCGCCGAGGGATCCCGGTGCGATCGAGCCGCGCGAGGTCGGTGATCTTGATGCCCTGCACGCGCTCCATGGTGAGGACGCGCTTCGTGGTCGTCTCCCAGAACACGCGCGGGATGCGGATGTCGGGATCGTCGCCGAAGGCGTGCCGCAGGCGATCGGCGTGCTGCCCCTCGCGCACGTAGTCGAGTTCCCCTCGGATGGTGTGCGCGAACTCCGACAACAGCGCGCGCAGGTCGTAGTCCTGCCCCACCGCGGTGTGCCGTTCGGCCCACTCCACGAGGTTGTGCAGGATGCGCAGGTCGCGTTCGACCTGGTCCGCCACTCCCGGCCGCTGCACCTTGACGATGACCGCCGTGCCATCGTGCAGGGTCGCGGCGTGCACCTGCCCGATCGAGGCCGAGGCGAGCGGTTCGCGCTCGAAACGCGCGAACACGAGATCGGGGGACGCTCCGAGCTCACGCTCGACGATGGCCAGCACCTCGGGCGTCGGGACGGGGGGTGCGTGGTCCTGCAGTCGGGCGAGCTCGGCGAGGTAGTCGGGCGGCAGCAGGTCGCCGCGCGTGCTCAGCATCTGCCCGAGCTTGGTGAACGTGGCCCCGAGTTGCCCGAGCGCGGCCCCGAGCCGCTGGGCCTGTGTGAGCTGCCCACCGGTGGCCTCGCGCCACGACGACGGCGCGAAACGGGCCAGCCCACCGTGGTGCAGGATCACCCCGAGCCCGTGGCCCGAGAGGACGCGGGCGATCTCGCGCGTGCGCTCGACGAGGGATCGCTCGGTGAACCACGGCGGACCCAGCATGTTCCTCATGGCGGTACCTCGGGGGTGGAAGGCGCCTCATCCCTACCATTGGCATGTTCCATGCCGTGAACGGATGCGGGGCATGCGGCCGGCAATGCGTGCGGCGCACCCGAGGACGGTCCATGAAAGCCACGCTGCCGAACGAGTTGCGGGTGCGCGCCGCGCCGAGCGTGCCGCCGATCTCCGAGCCGACGCGCCGCGTCAGCGCGCCCACCGGTGACGGTTTGGCAGGAGCTCCACCTTCGAACCCACCGGAGCGGCAGCGACCTCGGTCTACCGGACTCCTCGCGCGCACCCGACATGCCGGTGCCGCGGTGGCGTTCGCGGCGGTCACGCTGCTCATGCGTGCTGCGGTGCACGTGTACTTCGCGCACGTCATCGTACGGCACCGCCACCGCTTCCCCGCGACGGGCCCCGTCCTGGTGGTGGCGAACCACCCCGCGATGTGGACCGACGTGCTCGTGCTCGACGTGGCGCTGGGTCGCAAGTTGCACTTCCTCGCACAGGGCGCGCTCTTCCGTCCCCACCTGCGCGGGGCCCTGCTTCGACTGCACGGGGCGCTGCCGGTGACCCCCACCCATGAGACGCCCGACGCCACGGCGCGCAACGCGGGCACGTTCCGTGTCTGCGGCGACCTGTTCGCACGCGGCGAGGTGGTGGCGGTGTTCCCCGAGGGCGTGAGCCGCGCCGACCGCACCGTGCTCGACCTGCGTCCGGGTGCGGCCCGTCTGGCGCTGCAGCAGGCGCTTTGCTCGTCCGCGCACGAGGTGCCGGTGGTGCTCCCGGTCGGGCTGCACTACGCCGACCGCAAGGCGTTCGGCAGCACCGTGACGGTGAGCGTCGGCCCCGCCGAGGACCTGGCGCCGTACCTCACGCTCGCGCGCACCGATCCCGAAGGGGCGGCGCGTGCACTCACCGGCCGACTGCACCGAGCCCTGCGGGCCCTCATCCTCGACCTGCCCGAACCCACGCTGGCCGCGGCCGTCTCGGTCCTCGAACCCATCGCCGCGCTCGACACCGGTGGCGGGACGTGGGAACTCGCGAGCGCGCGACGCGTGGCCGCCCGTCTCGCGCAGTTGCGAGCGGTCGCCCCGCGCGGCTTCCAGAGCTTCGGCTCGCACGTTCGTGCGTACCGGCGGGCCCGCGCTGCGCTGGGACTCGACGATCGCGCCATCCATGGGAACCGCCATTCGGCCTCGTGGCGCCAGCGCACGTGGTCGCTCGTGCCGTTCGTGGGGCTCGGAGCGCCCGTCGCGGCCGTGGGTGCCGTCCTCCATCTCGTGCCGTGGGCGATCGGTGAGTGGACCGCGCACCGCGTGGGTCGCGACCCGGTGCGGTTCTCGTTCGCGCGCATCTCCTCGGGCATGGTGCTCTATCCCGCGCTGTACGCGGTCCTCGGCGTGAGCGCCGTGCACAACGGATGGCTGGGCACCGCCCAGCTGCCGCTGCTGTTCGTGGCCTTCGCGGGGCTCGGACTGTTCACGCTGCGCTACGCGAGCGCGCTCCACGCCCTGGCGGGCCGCGCCCGACTGGCGTGGATCGAGTGGCGCCATCCGCGACTCGTGGCGCGCGCGCGCCGCGAGCAGCACGCCCTGCTCGACGCGCTGTGCACGCTGCAGGACGACGACCTGCCGCCCGAGGGGGTGCCGTCATGACGCTGCTCCACCATCCGCGGTTCTCGAGCTGGATCCGCGGCCACCTGCTGTGTCGCGTGGACGAGGTGAACGACGCGGTCGCGATCACGTTCGACGACGGCCCGAGCCGACGCAACACCCCGGCCATCCTCGACCTGCTGGCCCGACACGGCGCCCATGCCACGTTCTTCACGCTCGCCCCGAACGTGACCCGCCTGCCCGAACTCGTGCGCCGCATCGCCGCCGAGGGCCACGAACTGGCCCTGCACGGCGACCGGCACTGGCCCATGCCCGCGCTGTGGCCCGACCTGCTGCGACTCGAGGTGCAGCGCTCGGCCGACGCGCTCGAGCGCGTCGCGGGTGTGCGTGCCCGCTGCTTCCGACCGCCGTTCGGACTCATGTTCCCGTCGCAGGCCCGGTTCGTGGCGGCGATGGGATACATGCCGGTGCTCGGCGACATCTACCCCGAGGATCCGCACCGGCCGGGTGTGGGTCGCATCGTGTCGAGGACCGTGGTGCGGCTCGCGCCGGGCTCGATCCTGATCCTGCACGACGGCAGCCCGATCGGCGAGGCCGACCGCGGACAGACGGTGGAAGCGCTCGCCCGGATCCTCGAGTACATGGCGGAACGCGGGCTGCGCGGCGTGAGCGTGTCGGAGCTGCTCGCGGCGACGCCCGAGGAGACGCAGGTGGTGCAGGAAGTCCTCAGGAACGGAGGGACACGATGAAGACCCGGAGCCTCACCGATCGCGCGCGGCGTCATGCGAGCCGCGTCCCGCGCCAACCGGCGCGTGCGTTGCAGGACGGCCGCCCGCCGGTGGCGCGCCGCACCCGTGCGTTGCGCAGCCCCGCCCGATGCGAGCGCTGCGAGGCGGTGTACGCGGACCGCGTCTGGCGGCCCGCCGGGACGCGTGCGCGCGACGCCGACCTGGCCGGCGTGCACTGGACGCTGTGCCCGGCCTGCGCGCAGATCCGCGACCAGGAGTGGTTCGGTCGCATCCGCGTGACCACGCCCCTGCCCGCCGACCGCGAGGTGCAGGTGCGTCGCCGCATCTGGAACGTCGAGCGGCGAGCGCGGCGCACGCAGCCCGAACACCGGTTGGTGCAGGTCGAACGGCGGCGCGAGGGGCTCGAGGTGCTCACCACCTCGCAGAAGCTCGCCCACCGCATCGCGGCCGAACTGGAGAAGGCGTTCGGCGGTCGCACCACGTTCCGCTGGACCGATCGCGAGGGGGCGCTCGACGCCACGTGGCGGCCGAGCGCGCGCTTCGCACCCGCCGCAACGCCGCCTCGGACCGCGGCGGTGCGAGCGGCCGCCCCGACCGGGCGCCGCACGCGTCACTCCTGAACGATCGCCGTCACGAGGGCCCGTGCCATGTCGGCACGGGCCCTCGGTCCTGCGGTCCGTCGGCATGATGACGGGCTGGCGCCGCACGCTGTCAGCGTGTCACGCACCACCGCTCGGCACGTCCCACGAAAGGCCCCCGTCGCGCCTGCGGTTCGGCCCGACTCGCACGCATCCTGCGCGGGATGCGCGCGTTCCGCATCGGGGAACGTTCGTCGGCACGACCGATGCAATGCAGGGATGACGCACGCGACGACGCTCGCGAGGCCGGGACCGGTGCAGGCGCCGGGGTCCCGTGCGCCACCGGATTCGGCGCCGGAGGGAAGGCACCATGAAGACGATCGGCTCGGGGAACGGCATCCTGGCGTTGCGGAAGGAGATGGACCGGATCTTCGATCGAATCTGGGATCGTGACTGGACCGACCTCACGCAGCTCGGCGACAACTGGCTGCCCGCGCTCGACGTGGTCGAGAACCCCACCGAGCTCGTGGTCACCGTGGACGTGCCGGGGCTCGAGGCGAAGGACGTGCACGTGACCGTGCGCGAGAACCTGCTGATCATCCGTGGCGAGAAGCGCACCGAGAGCGAGCGCAAGGACGAGAAGACCTACCGTCTCGAGCGCCAGTACGGGGCCTTCACGCGGCACATCGCGCTGCCGGTGGCGGTGGACAGCACCAAGGTGGCCGCCAAGGTTCACAACGGCGTGCTCACCATCAACATGCCGAAGACGGCGGCGGCGAAGGGACAGGAGGTGCCGGTGTTGGCCAGCTAGTGCGGCCATCCGGGCACCAGGAGCGGCGGATGATCACTCCTGATCGGGGAGCGGAGTCCGCCGCTCCGCTTTCATCCCCCGATGCGTGTCACACCACGAGCATGGCGTCGCCGTAGGAGTAGAAGCGGTAGCGCTCGCGCACCGCGTGCGCGTACGCCGCACGCAACAGGTCCTCGCCCGACAGCGCGGCGACGAGCAGCAGCAGCGTGGTGCGCGGCAGATGGAAGTTCGTGATGAGCGCGTCCACCGCTCGGAACTCGTAGGGCGGCAGCACGTACTTGCGCGTCCAACCGGCCGCGGCCGCGATCCCGCCGCCGGTGGCGTCGGCCATGGACTCGAGCGCACGAACGCTGGTGGTGCCCACGGCCACGATGCGGCCGCCGCGCGCGCGCGTGGCGCGCAACTCGGCCGCGGTCGCCTCGCCGACCTCGAACCACTCCTCCTCCATGTCGTGCGCGCGCGGATCGTCGGAGGTGATGGGACGGAACGTGCCGGGGCCGACGTGCAGGGTGACCGGCACGCGCGCCACACCGGCGGCGGCGAGTGCGGCCAGCAGCGCCTCGGAGAAGTGCAGGCCCGCGGTGGGGGCGGCGACCGCACCCTCGATCCGCGCGTAGACGGTCTGGTAGCGCTCGGCGTCGGCCGGGTCGGGGGCACGTCGGATGTAGGGCGGCAGCGGGATCCCGCCCTGCGCGCGCAGCACGGCCTCGAGCGAGCCCTCGACCACGCGCACCGTGCGCTCGCCCTGACCGCCCTCCCCCAGCACCTCGACGACGAGCGCGCCATCGGGCGTGGCGAGCCGAGCGCCGACCGCGGCATGGCGCGCGGGCTTGGCGAGGACGCGCCACGCCCCCTCGCCCACGCCGTCCGCGGCGGGACGCACGAACAGCATCTCGACGCGGCCACCGGTGGGACGCTGGAGCAGGAGTCGCGCGGGACGCACCCGGGTCTCGTTCACGACGAGCGTGTCGCCCGGGCGCAGCCAGGCGCCCAGGTCGGCGAAGCGCGAGTCCGAGAGGTGACCGGTCGCGCGCTCGACCACGAGCAGGCGCGAGTCCTCGCGACGCGCGGTGGGATGCTGCGCGATGAGCTCCTCGGGCAGTTCGTAGTCGAGCAGCCGCATGAGGCGGGCCGACTCGTCCCCGAGCGATCCGGGGGCGGGGGCGTTCGGATCCATCGTGCCTCAGTCCAGAGGCAGGCGCGGGCTGCCGTCGTCGGTCGCCGGACGCGCGGGGTACGGACGGCCGAGGTGCTCGTAGGCCGCGCGCGTGGCCTCGCGGCCGCGCGGCGTGCGCCGGATGAAGCCCTCCTGCACGAGGAACGGCTCGTACACGTCCTCGAGCGTGCCCTCGTCCTCGCCCAGCACGACCGCGAGCGGCTTGAGGCCCACCGGGCCGCCGTCGTAGCGATCCACGATCGCCTCGAGCATGCGCCGATCCATCTCGTCGAGACCGCGTTCGTCCACCTCGAGCATGCGCAGCGCCTCGCGCGTGACCTCGAGCGTGATGGCCCCGTCGGCCTTCACGAGTGCGAAGTCGCGCACGCGGCGCAGCAGGCGGTTGGCGACGCGCGGCGTGCCGCGCGAGCGGCGCGCCACCTCGTGCGCCCCCGCGTCGTCGATGCGCGTGCCGAGGATGCCGGCGGAGCGGCGCACGATGCGCACGAGGTCGTCGGGCACGTAGTAGTCCATGCGCAGCGTCATGCCGAAGCGCGCGCGCATGGGTGCGGACAGCAGGCCCGAGCGCGTGGTGGCGCCGATGAGCGTGAACGGGTCGAGCTGGAAGCTGAGGCTGCGCGCCCCCGTGCCGCGGTCGATCATGATGTCGAGCCGGAAGTCCTCGAGCGCCGAGTACAGGTACTCCTCGACCACGGTGGGCAGACGATGGATCTCGTCCACGAACAGGATGTTGCGCGGCCCGAGGTTCGTGAGCAGCCCGACGAGGTCGCCCGGACGCTCGATGGCGGGGCCGCTCGTGGTGGTGATGCCCACCCCGAGCTCGTGCGCGACGATGCCCGCGAGCGTGGTCTTGCCGAGCCCCGGAGGCCCGTGGAACAGCACGTGGTCCATGGCCTCGCCCCGCTGGCGAGCGGCCGCGAGGAAGACCTCGAGCTGCGCGCGCAGGTTGGGCTGGCCCACGAACTCGTTCAGTTCGAGCGGACGGAGACGGCGCTCCTCGCGCGCGTCGTCACCGCTGAGCGCGGGGTCGGCGATCCGGGCCTCGGGCGCGGTGGCGTCGTCGTCGCGGCGTGGCCGACGCGCCTCGTCGGCGCCGCCCTCGGGCTTGCGCGGCGTCATCGCGTCACCCGCGCACCGCGCGACAGCACGGCGAGGGCCCGACGCACCACGTCCTCGGTGCTCGCCCCCTCGCCCGTGTCCTCGGCCACGCGACGCACCGTCTCGGTGGCCTGCGGCGGGGAGTAGCCCAGCGTGACGAGTGCGGCGACCGCATCCTCCCAGCGTTCGGCTCCCTCGAGCACACGCGTGCGGCGACCCGCGGGCGCGCCCTTGCCCGACGCGGCGGGCAGCGCGGGCGCGGCCATGGGCAGGAACGCCAGCTTGTCGCGCAGCTCGATCACGAGCCGTTCGGCGGTCTTGCGACCCACCCCGCTCACCGCGGTCAGGGCCGCGAGGTCCTCGTCGCGCACCGCACGGGCGAAGCGCGCGGGTGCCAGACCCGAGAGCACCGCGATGGCGATGCGCGGACCGACGCCGTTGACGCCGATGAGCAGGTCGAACAATCGCAGTTCGAGCGGGTCGAGGAACCCGAACAACTGCTGCGCGTCCTCGCGCACGATGTGGCGCGTGTGCAGACGCACCTCGCCACCGGGTTCGGGGACCGAGGCCAGCGTGGCGGTGCTCACCTGGATGGCGTAACCCACGCCACCGGCCTCGACCACGCACAGGCCGTCGGCCTTCTCCAGCACCACGCCGCGCACGCTCGCGATCACCGTGCCGCCCTCGCGCTCGCGATGAGCGCCTGCAGGCGCTCGGCGGCCGGCGTGCGACGACGCGGCGCGTCGAGGCGCGCGCGCTGCAGGTGGCAGAGC
The DNA here is from genome assembly GCA_041184705.1 of Candidatus Eiseniibacteriota bacterium. GTDB lineage: Bacteria > Eisenbacteria > RBG-16-71-46 > RBG-16-71-46 > RBG-16-71-46 > JAIOPA01. The sequence goes on along the minus strand of JBEGJG010000038.1, from coordinate 3,769 downwards.
GCGCCGGCGAGCGCGTCGGCGGCATCGGCCTGCGGCGGGCCGTCGAGACCGAGCCGGGCCTGCACCATGCGCGCGACCTGTTCCTTGCCGGCCGCGCCGTTCCCGGTGACGGCCAGCTTGATGGCCCGCGGGGCGTACTCCGAGACCGGGAGCCCGTGCTCCACGGCGGTCACCAGCAGCGCCCCGCGGACGTGGCCGAGCACCAGCGTGGAACGCGCGAACTCGTGGTGGAACGCGGACTCGATCACGACCTGTTGCGGGCGGAAGCGCTCCAGCACCTCACGCACCTCGCGCACGATGTGGAACAAGCGGTCGGGGAGCCCGAGGCGCGCCGCGGGCGCGATGTGGCCGCAGGCGACGTAGCGCATGGCGCGTCCCTCCTGCTCCACGACCCCCCACCCGGTCCGGCGACTGCCCGGGTCCAGACCCAGCACGCGCATGCCCACTCCGTCGAGCGTCGGGCGGTCCTGGACCGCCCGGTATCCGTTCCCGCGCCCCCGGGGACGGCACGGCCCCGGACGCGATGCGGGCCCCGACCCATGAGGGTCGGGGCCCGCCCATCCTACACCCGGCGGCGACGAATCTCACCCGTGCGCCGCCAGCGCCGCCTCCCGCTCGGCACGGGCCGCCGCGATCACCTTGTCGGCGATCTCGCGCGGGACCTCCTCGTAGTGCGACAACCGGGCCCGGTAGAGCCCGCGCCCCTGCGTGAGTGCGCGCAGGTGCGTCGCGTACTTGTAGGTCTCGGCCATGGGCACGCGGGCGCGCACCACCTGGTAACGCCCATCGGCCTCGGCCCCGAGGATCTTGCCGCGCTTCGAGGACAGGTCCCCCATCACGTCCCCGAGGAACTCCTCGGGCACGCGGATCTCGAGGTCGGCGAACGGCTCGAGCAGCATCGGCGAGGCCGCCAGCACCACCTGATGGAAGCAGCTCTCGGCGGCGATCTTGAACGCCATCTCCGAACTGTCCACGTCGTGGTACTTGCCGAAGAACACGGTGGTCTGCACGTCCACCACCGGGAACCCGGCGAGCGGGCCGCGCTCCATGCCGGCGATCACCCCCTTCTCGACCGCGGGGATGTACGGACCCGGAATGACGCCCCCCTTCACCTCGTCCACGAACGCGTAGTGCGTGCCGCGCGGCAGCGGCGCGACGCGCAGGTGGACCTCGCCGAACTGACCACGGCCGCCACTCTGCTTCTTATGACGGTAGTCGCCCTCGGCGCGGCCACGGATGGTCTCGCGGTACGGCACGTGCGGACGGCTCAACAGCACCTCGACGCCGAACCGTTTGCGCATGCGTTCGACCAGCACCTCGAGGTGCAGGTCGCCCATGCCGCGCACGAGCGTCTCGCGCGTGCTCTCCTCGTAGTGCTTGGAGAGCGTGGGGTCCTCCTCGTGCAGCCGCATGAGGCCCACCGCCATGCGCTCCTCGTCACCCTTGTTGCGCGCGCGGATGCACTCCGCGGCCACGGGCTCGGGGAAGTCGGGCGGGGCGAGCCGCACGGGACGCGCCTTGTCGGCGAGCGTGTCGCCGGTGTGCGTCTCGCGCAGCTTCACGGCCGCCACGATGTCACCGGCCGCGGCTCCACGACACTCGGAGCGCTCGCGTCCGCACAGGTGGTAGAGGTTGCCGAGCTTCTCGGCGCGACCGCGCGCGGTGTTGACGACCTCCTGCCCCGGCGCGGCGTGCCCCGACCACAGACGCAGCAGCGACAGCTCACCGAGGTGCGCCTCGGCCAGCGTCTTGAACACCGTCGCGGCCAGAGGCGCGTCGGTCTCGGGCGCGATCGTGACCTCGCCCCCGCCGTTCACCGGACCGCGCTGCGGCGGCACGTCGAGCGGGCTCGGCAGCACGTCCACGATCTCGTCGAGCACCTCCTTCACGCCCAGATTGAGCGTCGCCGAGCAGCAGAAGGCCGGCGCGAGGTCGCCCTGCACGACACGCTCGCACAGTCCCTTGCGGATCTCGGCGACCGACAGGTCACCGGTGGCGAGGAACCGCTCCATGAGCCGCTCGTCGCCGGTGGCCGCCTCCTCGAGCAGACGGGCGCGGGCCGCGGCGGCGCGCTCACGCAGATCGGCCGGGATCGGCACCTCCTGACTCACCTCGTCGATGCCGCGGCCCGTGAACGTGAACGCCTTGTTCTCGATCAGGTCCACCACACCGTGGAAGCGCTCGCCGGTGCCGATGGGCAACTGCACGGGGATGGCGTTGAGGCCCAGCCGCTCGTGACACGAACGCACCGCGGCGTCGAAGTCCGCGTGCTCCTTGTCCATCATGTTCACGACGACGAGGAGCGGTGAGCGTTCCTGCCGCAGCACCTGCCACACGACCTCGGTGCCGACCTCGACGCCGGCGGAGGCGCGCAGCACGAGGATCGCGGAGTCGGCGACACGCAGGGCGCTGTACACGTCCCCGACGAAGTCGGGATAACCGGGCGTGTCGAGCAGGTTGATGCGGTGGCCCTGATACTCGAATTGCGCGAGCCCCAGGTCGATCGTGATCTGACGCGCGATCTCCTCGGGGCTCTGGTCCAGCATCGTGTTCCCGTCCGCGACGCGACCGATGCGGTTCGTCGCTCCGGCCCGGTACAACAAGGCTTCAGCGAGCGAGGTCTTCCCGACGCCGTGGTGCGCGACCAGGGCGACGTTGCGGATGTTGCCGGTGATGATCTCCTTCACGCTGCACCTCCCGAGTGTGTTTCGGTTGATGGTGCTGGCGTCGGGTCGTGAGACGAGGACGGCCCGGCGTCCTTCCTACCTCTGCCACGAGCGTCGGCCTCGTGCCGGACGGGGTCAACGGCTTTCGAGTGCCGGACCGCCCTCGGGAGCCCCTTTGCCACCACTGGACCATGGGGCGGGCGCCGAGTGGACCGGCACTTGTTCGGCATGCGTCAATCATGACGATGGAGGGCTCCCAGAGGACCCGGTCCGTTTGACCCGCGCCGTGGTGCCTTCGTAATTTCGTGGCATCCCTTCGTGTCGGTATCCCTCCCCTCCGACGCGCCCAACCCCGGAAAAGGAGTGTCACCCGATGTCGCTCCGCAAGAACCTCCGCGCGACCACCGTCGCGCTGTGCGCGATCTCCCTCTCGACCGCGCTGTTCGCCCTCAACGCCAACGCCGGCCCCACGACGGGCAAGGCCGAGGCGGGCAAGGCCATCTACAAGACCAAGTGCGCCGTGTGCCACAAGGCCGACGGCACGGGTGGTTTCAAGACCAGCGGCAACCCGACGCCGAACTGGACGCTCAAGAAGACGTGGGACGCGACGCGCACCGACGACTTCCTTCGCGACTGCATCGTGAACGGCAAGCTCAAGTCGGGCATGGTCGCGTGGGGCAAGACGAAGCAGCTCACGCCGGCCCAGGTCGAGGACCTCATCGCCTACATCAAGACGTTCAAGGCGACGGCCAAGTAAGTCGCACGCATCCGACGAAGCGAGGAGGGCACCGAGGACGAGACCACCCGCATCCCCGGGTGGAGCGAGCTCCTGCAGGCCTACCAGTCGAACGCCCGCGCCCGTGGTGGTGCGCAGGCCCTGCTGCCGTACACGATCCGCGTGCCCCGAGGACTCGACACCCTCCACACCCCGACGCGGCCGCCGACCACGGGCCGCGCACCCGGGAGACGAGTCCTCAGCGCACGCGGATCGTGTACGGCAGCATGGCCTGCGCACCACCACGGGCGCGGGCGTTCGACTGGTAGGCCTGCAGGAGCTCGCTCCACCCGGGGATGCGGGTGGTCTCGTCCTCGGTGCCCTCCTC
>JBEGJG010000037.1:0-12282 GCA_041184705.1 Candidatus Eiseniibacteriota bacterium | reverse complement strand
CAGCTCGGTCGCTTCCAGACGACCGGCGTGGTGCAGGTGGACGTGGCCGAGAAGCAGATCTCGGTGTTCGACGAGACCTCGGCCTCGATCCCGCTGCCGAAGACCCAGAAGGCGTCGCTGCACGTCGCCACGCCCTTCGGGCCGTTCCAGGCCGAGGTCGGTGGTCTGTGGTCGGGGCAGAACAAGGTCGGGGACACGTTCTACATCCTCAATCGCACCCCCGGGCAGCCCGACGAGGTGCGCACCGACGAGGTGTACCGCTCCGATGCCTTCGGTGCGCGTCTGCGCCTCTCGCTCGAGCGCGGGCGCTTCCGCTGGTACGGCCAGACCGCGCGCATGGGTCTCGTGGCCGACGGTGGTTACACGCAGACCACCACGTTCACGGGTTGGGGGCTCAAGGACACCGGGCTGGGCAACCAGACCAACGTGATCTCGGGATTCACGTACAACACCGGCAACTTCCAGTTCGGGCCGAACCTGCTCTGGCAGAAGCCCACCGTGGGCCCCATCCCGGCCGATGTGGACCAGGTGCTGTATCCCACCGTCACGCCGCGTAACGTGAGCATCCAGCGCGACCCGTTCGCGGTCCGCGGGAATCGCGAGATGACCGGCGCCGAGATCGTGATCGGTTACGACCCGACGCCGGCGAGCTGGCTGTGGGCGTGGGACAACGACCTGCGCGAGGACGCGCGACTGGCGGGTTCGCTCAGCGTCATCTACCGCCACATGCCCACGACGCAGGACGCCGCGTCGGGTCTGTTCTTCTACGGCGGACGTCTCAACCCCGGCGTGTTCCCCGGTGCGCCGTCCCCGCGCGACCTGTGGGAGGCGCGCGTGCGCCTCGTCTCGAAGTGGTCGGCGGACACGCGCCTCGTGACGGTGCTGTACGCGGGCACGTCGGAGTCGAACGGTAGCGACGACCGCGTCGTGAACCGCAAGGGTGTGGATGCCCGTCTCACGAAGGGTTCGGTCGCGTTCTCCGGTGCGGTGCGACTCGACGACTACGGTCCGTACGACTTCCACCGCGAGTACAACCTCACCTATCCGCTGCAGCTCATGGGCGACCTGTCGCACACGCTCGGGCCGGCGCGCTGGTTGGGTCTCAACCAGACCAGCGTGGGCGTGCGCGGGACGTACCGCACGCTGGATGCGTACTCGCCGCACTACAACGACCCGACGGGTCTCGAGGGCTACGAGTACGAGATCCGCACCTACCTGCGACTCGCGATGTGATCGAGGCTTGAACGAGGAACGAGGGGCGCGGCCACCACGGTGGTCGCGCCCCTCGTCCTTCCGGTGCGGAGGGGGTCAGTCGAGGAGTCGGCAGTCCACGCGGTGGCCGGGGCCGATGTCCACCAGCGCGGGTCCGGTCGTCGAGCAGCGCGGCATGGCCTGCGCGCAACGCGGCGCGAAACGGCAGCCCGCGGGGGGCGAGGCGAGGCTCGGCGGGGCGCCCGGGATGCTCGTGCGCACCACGCCGGGGGCGTCGTGCAGCGACGGGAACGCCCGGAGCAGACCCTGCGTGTACGGATGCCGAGGGGCGCTGCCGAGCACCGACGCGGGGCCGATCTCGGCGAGGCGTCCGGCGTAGAGGATGGCGACGCGGTCCGAGAACTGCAGCATGCGCGTGAGGTCGTGCGTGATGAACAGCACCGCGAAGCGGCGCGCGCGCTGCAGCTGCCGGATCTCCTGAAGGATCTCGCGCTCCACGATGACGTCGAGCGCGGTCGTCGGTTCGTCGAGGATGACGAGCTCGGGTTCGAGCGCCAGCGCGAGCGCGATACCGACACGCTGACGCTGACCGCCCGAGAGCTGGTGGGCGTAGGCGTCGAGCCGCGCGCGCGGGATACCGACCTGTTCGAGCAGTTCGGCCGCGCGCTCGCGCGCGCGATCGGTGCCGAGGTCGGTGTGCGCCTGCAACGTGTCCACGATCTGCGCGCCCACCTTGAGCACCGGGTTGAGCGCGTCCATGGCGCTCTGGAACACCATCGAGATGCGGCTCCAGCGCACCCGGCGCAGCTCGGTCTCCTCGAGCGACAGCAGGTCGCGACCCTCGAACCGCACCTCGCCGCCGCGGATCACCGCCGGCGGCGGGAGGATGCGCAGCAGGGCCTGCGCCAGCGTGGACTTGCCGCTGCCCGACTCCCCGGCGAGCCCGAGGATCTCGCCCGGCTGCAGGTCGAACGAGACACGGTCCACGGCGCGCACCGGGCCCTGCGGCGTGACGTAGTCCACGCATAGGTCGCGCACCGACAGCAGGGGCTCAGTCATGGTCCCTCACGACGGGCGTCGAGCGTTCGACCCCGCGGCCGCGATCGCCCAGGAAGGTGCGCCAGGCGCGCTCCAGTCGCAGGCGGGGGTTCGTGATCTCGTCGAACCCGGCGTTGAGCTGCGTGAGCGCGAAGCCCACCAGGGCCACGCACAGTCCGGTCGGCGCGAAGGTCCACCAGGCGCCGGTGAGCAGCGCCGAGTCGTTCTGCGCCCAGTAGAGGTTCGTGCCCCACGTCACGGCCGAGACGTCGCCGAGCCCCAGGAACTCGAGGCCGACCTGCGCGCCGATGGCGTACACCGTGCTGCCGATCACCTGTGCCACGATGACCGAGGTCATGTTGGGCAGCACCTCCACGGCGAGGATGCGCAGCCGCGATTCGCCCGACACGCGCGCCGCGGCGACGAAGTCGCGACGACGCAGCGCGAGCGCCTGCGACCTCAGCACTCGCGCGTTCCACGCCCAGCCCGTCACCACGAGCACGAGGCCCAGCGTGACCGGCCCCGAAGGCAGATAGGCCGCGATGACGATGGCGAGCGGGAGTCCCGGCAGCACCAGGAACACGTTCGCGAGGCCCGAGAGCGCACCGTCCACCTTGCCGCCGAAGTAACCCGCGGGCACGCCGACGAGCGCACCGACCAGCACCACGAGCAGACCGACGGTGAACCCGATCGCGAGCGAGACGCGCGTGCCCACGACGAGCTGCGCGAACACGTCCTGCCCCTGACCGTTCGTGCCGAGCCAGTGCTCCCACGACGGGGGTTGCAGCGGGATGCCCACGAGTGCGGTGGCATCGCCCACGATGTGCGGGCCGAACACGGCCACCGCGAGGAACACGGCCAGGATGATGGCGCCGGAGAGCGCGCGGCGATCGGATCGCACGGCGTCCCACAGCAGTTCGATCGGGCCCATGCGCGGGGCGTGGAGCGGACCGCTCATGACGCCGATTCCCGCGTGCGCGCATCGAGCCACCAGGTCGCGAGGTCCACGAGCCAGTTGGCCGCGAGCACGGCCAGGGTGATGAACAGGAAGATGCCCTGCATGAGCGGGTAGTCCTGACTGCGCACGGCCTGCACGAGCAGGTAGCCCTGCCCGGGGTAGGAGAACACGACCTCGGTGAGCAACGAGCCGCCGAGCACGTAGCCGAGCGCCATGCCGAAACCGGTGATGCTGGGCAGCAGGGCGTTGCGGGCCGCGTACCGCAGCATGACGCTGCGCGGCTCGAGGCCCTTGGCGCGCGCCAGATTGACGTGGTCGGAGCCGAGCACGGTGATCATGGCGTTGCGCATGGTGAGCAACCACCCTCCGAGCGTGGCGAGCACCACGGTGGCCAGGGGCAGCGCCGCATGGCGGAGCACGTCGGCCACGAACTCGAGCGTCCACCCGGGGACCGTGTCGTCGGCGTAGGCATGCCCGAGCGGGAACCAGCCGAGCGTGAAGCCGAACCACCACAGCGCGAACATGGCCAGCCAGAAGTACGGGAACGCGCCGATGAACGAGAACACCGACGGCAGCCACTGGTCCACCCAGCCGCGCCGCCACCACGCGGCGATCACGCCGAGCAGCGAGCCGATGACGAACGACAGCACCACGCCGGTGCCGGCGAGGAACAGCGTCCAGCGCAGGCCCTCGCCGATGACGTCCACGACGGGCGAGGGGAACTTGGAGATCGAGATGCCGAGGTCGCCGCGCAGCACGTGCTGCAGGTAGGTGAGGTACTGGCGGCCGAGCGGTTCGTTCGTGAAGCCGAGCGCCTCGCGCATCGCGGTGAGGGCCTCGGGCGTCATCTGGCCGCTGAACCGCGCGAAGAGCGCGGTGGCCGGGTCGCCGGGCATGAGGCGCGGCAGGAAGAAGTTGAGCGTCACGGCGGTCCACGCCGCGCTCGCGTAGAAGAAGAGCCGCCGCAGCAGGTAGTTCACGGTCGCTCCGTGCGCGGACGCAGCGCGGTCAGGATGAGGAGGGGCTCGCCGCGGTCGAACTTGTTGGGGGACGGGTCGGCGTACGGCTCCTCGCGCGACGGGAATCCCTCGAAGCGACCCTTGGCGTACTCGGCCCACGACGGGTTCGGATAGAGCGGGATGGCGGGCGCCTCGCTGGCGAACAGCCGCTGCAACCGATCCCCGAGTTCCCGCTGCATCGCGGGCTCGGTGGCGCGCTCGAAGGCGCCGAGCAGGCTGTCGGCCGTGGGGCTCGCGTAGCGGTGCCAGTTGCCGAGCGACGGCGTGCCGACCGGCTTCAGCGTGGAGCTCGCCATGAGGTAGCGGTAGGCGTGGTACGGCGCGGGGCCCTCGAACGACCAGCCGAGGCTGAGGTCGAAGTCGCCCTCCTGCACGCGCTGGAACCACGCGGCGAAGTCGTAGGTGCGCACCGAGGCGTCCACGCCGATGGCGCGCAGCCCGCGCACGATGACCTGTGCGGCGCGCACCCAGTCCGACCAGCCCGACACGACGAGCACGTCGTAGCGCCACGCACCACCGCCCGGCGAGCGGCGGAAGCCGTCGGTGCCGCGCAGGTAGCCCGCCTCGTCGAGCATGCGCGAGGCGCGGTCCGGATCGAACCGCACCCAGTCGCCCATACCGACCGCGACCGTGTCGCGCAGCGCGGCGTAGGCGTCGCTCAGGCCCGTCGCGTCGGCCGGACGCGAGTAGCGGTGCAGCGCCACGTCCACGAGCAGCGTGCGGTCCACCGCCATGCTGAGCGCCTTGCGCACGCGCACGTCCGAGAACGGCTCGCGCGTGGTGTTCGCGTACAGGAAGATGCTGCCCGCGGTGCACGGGAACCAGTAGCCGTGCCGTTCCGGGGCGCGCTGCACGTAGACGCGGTCGATCGCCGGGATGAAGTTGCCCGCCCAGTCCACCTCGTCGAACACGAGCGCGAGGTTCGCGCGGTCGTTCGAGGGATAGGCGGGGAAGCGCAGCGCGCGCACCGCCGGCTTGTCCTTCTGCCAGTAGTAGGGGTTGCGGCCGAGCTCGTACACCTGGTTGCGGAACACGAGCACCTCGGTGAACGGGCCCGTGGCGACCGGGTGCTCGTTCGGGAAGCGCACCGGATCCTCGATCGAGGCCCAGACGTGCTCGGGCACGATCTGCACCGCGGCGATCTCGTCGAAGCCGGGCACGAACACGCGCTGGAAGCGGAAGTCCACGGTGCGGTCGTCCACCGCGGTGACGGACTGGAGGAAGCCCCAGCAGCCGCGACGGTCGAGCGCTTTGTGGCGGCGGAGGAGGTCGAACGTGAACGCCACGTCGCCGGCGTCGAAGTCGCGTCCGTCCGACCAGCGCACGCCCGAGCGCGTCGTCACGCGCAGCAGCAGACCGCCGTCGCGCCACTCGAACCCCGTCGCCAACCACGGCACCTGCTTCGCCTGCACGCTGTTGTAGACGAACAGCGGTTCGTACACGCCCGCCAGCGTGGGCCAGCGTGCCGCGGTGGCCGGCGTGAGCGGGTTGAAGTTGCGCACCCACGACGCCTGCTGCTCCTGCGACACGACGAGCACGTCGGGCGGCAGCTCCTTGCGCTGCGGCGCGCAGGAGACCACCGCGAGCAGCGCCAGCACCGGCGCCAGTCGGACCCAGAGGCGGGGCGCGGTCACGAGGGCAGGCGGTACACGCGGACGTAGTCCACGATCATGGACTGCGGGAACACGGTGGTGGCGTCGGGGTTGCCGAGGAAGTTCCCGCCGACCGCGAGGTTGAGCAGGATCGAGAACGGGTGGTCGAACACCCACGTGCGACCGCCGGTCATGCTGGCGGGCGTGACGGAGTGGTAGAGGTTGCCGTCCACGCGCCAGTCGATGCGGGACGGCGTCCAGTCCACCGAGAACACGTGGAAGCCGTCGTTGAACGTGCCCGAGGACAACGTGTAGTTGCGGCTGATGGCGGCACCGCCCGAGTAGCCGGGGCCGTGCACGCTGCCCACGATCACGTTCGGCTGCTGACCGCGGTACTCCATGACGTCGATCTCGCCGCACGCGGGCCACGAGACCTGCCCGATGTTGGCCCCGAGCAGCCAGAAGGCGGGCCAGATGCCCTGCCCGATCGGCAGTCGGATGCGGGCCTCGAAGCGACCGTACGCCTGCGCGTAGAGGCCCAGCGTGTTGAGGCGCGCCGAGGTGTACTCGCGGCCCTGGAACGACTCGCGCCGCGCGGTGATGACGAGGTTGCCGGCGCCGTCGAGGGCGGCGTTCGTGGTGCGGTCGGTGTCGTACTCGAGCTGGTTGTTGCCCCAGCCGCTGCCACCGACCTCGTACTTCCACTTCGTGGGCGACGGTCGGCTGCCCGCCGGACCGGTGAACTCGTCGGACCACAGCAGGTCGGCCGAGGGCTGGGCCGGCGGCGCGGTGGGCTTGCGACAGCCCGCCGCGACGGCCGAGAACGCGAGCGCGGCGATCAGGGTGAGGAGCAACGGTCGCGGCATCATCGGGGCCTCGCACGGCGATGGGTCGTGGGGAAGAGTCGGGAGTCGTTGAGGGCGGCGTCGAGCACCATGGTGGCGGCGCCCACGGCCCCGGCCCGCGGGCCGAGTTCGCTGACGACGATGTCGGAGGAGTCCAGCGAACTGACCAGCGTCCGGCGCCGCACGGTCTCGCGCAACGGTTCGAGAAGTCGCTTCCCGACGTGCGTGAGTCCGCCGCCGAGGATGACCTTGGCGGGATTCATGAGGTTCAACATGCTGGCGATGGCGATGCCGAGGTTCTCGGCGGCCTCGTGCACGAGGCGACTACCCAGCGGGTCGCCCGCGAGCGAGGCCTCCTCGATCGCGGCCAACGTGGGCTCACCCTTGGCGAGCGGGCTGTCCGGGTACTCCGCGCCCAGGCGCTGTGCGCGCGTGATGAGCGCCTGCGAGCCGACGAAGGTGGCGAGGCAACCGCGCAGGCCGCACACGCAAGGCTCGCCCTGCGGGTCGATGGCCATGTGTCCGATCTCGCCGGCGACGCCGCGCGAGCCCCGGAACAGGCGGCCGCCGCTCATGTGACCCGACCCGATACCGGTGGCCACCTTCACGTAGGCGAAGTCGTCCACACCGCGGCCAGCGCCCCACCAGCGCTCGGCGAGCGCCCCGAGGTTGGCGTCGTTGTCCACGAACAGCGGCACCCCGAAGGCCTCGGCCAGCGACTCGAAACCGTGACGACCGTTCCAGTCCGGCAACACCACCTCGGAGAGGCGCTCGGGGGAGAGCGGGTCCACCGGGCTCGGCAGCGCGATCCCCACGCCGACGAGATTGCGCGTCGAGCCGCCGTGCTTGGTCAGGCAGGCTTCACTGAGTTCGCGCACGAGGCGGCGGGTCCCCTCGGGGTCGGGGCGCACCGCGTGCTGACGGTGCCGCCACACGAGCACCTTGCCGCGCAGGTCGGTGAGCGCGACCGCGACGTGCGAGGCGCCCACCTCGACCCCCAGGATGACGCACGATTCGTCCTGGAAGCGCAGCACGATCGGACGGCGCCCGCCGCTCGAGGGCCCGGTGCCGATCTCGGCCACGAGCCCGGTCGGCAGCAGCAGCGAGACGATCTCTGAGACCGTCGAGCGCGACAGGTCGGCCCGGCGCGCGATGTCGGCGCGCGAGATCTCCTGCTCCTGCCAGATGAGGCGGAGCACGGCGTCCGCGAGCGGGCGCGGACGGCCGGGATCGGTCCGGCGCGGACCGCGGCGATCGAGGGGGGGCGTGGTCAGGGACATGGGCCTCGGGGCGGCGATCCGTTCCGGGATGGGAGCGGATCGCCGTTCGACGGACGAGCGCGCGATGCGCGCGCGCGGGAGGAGCGGCTGCTAACGACGGAAGTAGACGTTGTCGACGTAGACCGGCGGCAGGGGCTGGTCGAAGGTGTCGGAGTCGCCGCCCTTGATGATGATCTGCGCGAGGTGGGCGCGCCCGGCGAGTCCCGTCATGGACGCGAGCGGGATGTCGAACGTGTTCCAGGAGGCTTCCTGCAGCACCTGGAAGGGGGGCGGCGGCTGCGGCGTGAACTTGACCGCGACCGTCTCGTGCTCGCTGTCGTCGCCGCCGCCGAACACGCCGTCGGGCCCGAAGTCCACGAGCTTGATGCGGAACGCGCGACCCGTCGCCATCCACACGTCGAGGCGCAGGTGCGTCATGTCGGTGGCGTTCACGGGCGGCGACTTGAACTCGATGGCCGCGTAGTTCGCGGGCGAGAGTCCGGAGCGGTACTTCTTGGTCGGGTTGCCGGCCACGAGCACGTCGCTCACATCGGACAGGTCCCAGTCCGGCGACCACGTGTCCACGGAACGGTTCGGGTAGGCGTCGCTGTAAAGCGAGATCACGTCGGCGGCCGCGTGGATCGGGGTGGGGGCGGCTTCCGCGGGCGCACCGATAGCGCGCAGTAGCGTGGTGCCGGACACGGGGATCTCGCCGAGGCTCGCGGTGAGCGTCGCGGTACCGGGGCCCACGACCTGCATGCGGCCGTTCACCTCGCGCGCCACCGTGGTGTCCGACGACGTGAGCGTGAGGTAGTTCGAGGACATGGACACGACGCGGTCGGTCTCGCTGCCGATGTCGAACAGCGCCTGCACGCCGTCGAGCACGATGTTCGAGCCGACGTCGAGCACCGGGGCCTGCGGGGGCACGACGGCGCGCGGGTTGTAGAGGTCGGGCGAGGTCTCGAACGTGATGTCGTCGAGCCACAGCGTGCAGCCGCCCTGCGCGTCGGGGGCCAGCGCGAAGTAGAACATGCCGCGCTCGCGCGTCAGTCGCGCCGGTGCGGGCACCGGGATGGTGATCTTCGTCCAGGTGGTGGTGATGGCGAGGTCGTTGCGGTGCGCGTCGTACAGCGAGCCGCCGGTGTTGTCGTTGCCCAGCCCGGCGACGCCCATGGTGACGTTGCGGCTGGCCTTGGCCCAGAACGAGAGCGCGTTGTAGCCGGACAGGTCGTGCGACCGCCCGGCGACGAAGGCGCCGCCGGAGTACTGGTTGTTGAGCACGGTGATGCGGATGGAGCGCGTGCCCGTGTGGCGCTCGACCGGGTCGATCGCCAGCGCCTCGTAGTTCGAGTTCAGGAACGGCTGCCAGTCCACACCCGCCCCGAAGTTGTCGTCGAAGACGAGCGGGTCGGTGTTCGAGGGGATGGGCTGCAGCACACCCTTGTGCGGAGCGCACCCCGCGAGGATCGCGAGCAAGGTGATACCGAGGGCGCCGCGAACGAGGGACGTGCGGGTCATGCCGGACCTCCGGATCGGTGGGGTGGCCGTCGGCGGGTGCCCGCGAGGGGGCCCCGTGCTCGGACGGACTTTGTTCAACGCGCGAGCAAAGTATCCGCTCCCCCCCGAAGCCCTGTCAAGACCGACCCCCTATGAAGAAGGGGTGAGGGCGGGGCACCCCGGTATCGTACTACCCCCGGGCTCGCGGGTCGTCTAGAGTCCCGCGCTCATGTCCCCGACAGAGACCACCCCTTCGCCCGAAGCGCCCCGTCCGCTCGCCGACACCCTGCGCGAGGCCATCGACCTCCTCGAACGGGTGGCCGAGGACCGCGCCCTGCTGGCCGGGTTGTCGGCCGAGGACCGGGCCCGCCTCATCCGCGCCGCGGGGTCGGTGTTCCATCCCGACCCGGCCGCCCGGCGCCGTCTGGTGAAGACGTTCACGCGCCTGCGCAAGAACGAGCGCGCCCAGCAGGACGAACGCGTCATGGCCGAGGCCGGGATCCGGGCGCTCCGCCGTCTGCCCGTGTTCACGACCCCGCCGGCGTTCGCCCCGCGCGAGTTCGTCGCGCTCGACGCGGCCCCGAGCGAGGACGACGAGCGGCTCGCGCGCGAGGCCGAGGCCGCGGCGACCGCCGTGGACGCGGAAGGGGCGCGGACCATCGAGGCGCGGGCCTGCTACATCTGCAAGCAGCCCTACACGCAGGTCCATCACTTCTACGACCGCCTGTGCCCGGCGTGCGGCGACTTCAACTTCGGCAAGCGCACCGAACTCGCGGACCTCACCGGCCGCGTCGCGCTGCTCACCGGTGGGCGCGTCAAGATCGGCTACCAGGCCGGTCTCAAGCTGCTGCGCTGCGGCGCGCACCTCATCGTGACCACGCGGTTCCCGCGCGATTCGGCCATGCGCTACGCGCAGGAGCCCGACTTCGCCATTTGGGGGCACCGGCTCGAGATCTTCGGGCTCGACCTGCGCCACACCCCGAGCGTCGAGGCGTTCTGCCACCACCTGATCACGACTCGCGAGCGGCTCGATTACATCGTCAACAACGCCTGCCAGACCGTGCGCCGTCCGCCCGACTTCTACGCGCACATGATGGAGCACGAGAACGCCGCGCTGGGCGACCTCTCGGACACCGCCCGCGGCCTGCTCGGGTCGTGGGAGGGGCTGCGCGGCTACCACCTGCTGCCCGAGGGGCGCGACGCGGATGCGGCGCGCGAGGCCGCGATCGGCCCCGCCGCGCGGGCGGCCGAGCTCGCGGGGCTCACCCACGCCGCCCAGTTGTCGCAGGTGCCGCTGTTGCCCGAGGAGCAGCGTGCTCAGCGCGACCTGTTCCCGGTCGGGCGGCTCGACGCCGACCTGCAGCAGGTTGACCTGCGCGGACGCAACTCGTGGCGACTGCTGCTCGCCGAGGTGCCGACGGTCGAGCTGCTCGAGGTCCAGCTCGTCAACGCCATCGCGCCGTTCGTGCTCAACGCCCGTCTCAAGCCGCTCATGATGCGCACGCCCGGACAGGACAAGCACATCGTGAACGTCTCGGCCATGGAAGGGCAGTTCTACAAGAGCTTCAAGACGACGCGTCACCCGCACACCAACATGGCCAAGGCCGCGCTCAACATGATGACGCGCACCTCGGCCACCGATTACCGGCAGGACGGCATCCACATGAACAGCGTGGACACCGGCTGGGTGACCGACGAGGACCCGGCTGCGATCGCCGCGCGCAAGGCCGAGGAGCACCGCTTCGTGCCGCCGCTCGACATCGTGGACGGCGGTGCGCGCATCGTGGACCCGATCGTGGACGGCGTGAACACCGGCCGCCACGTCTGGGGGCAGTTCCTCAAGGACTACCGGCCGACGCCCTGGTGAGCGTGCACCGATCCGCGGTCGTCCGTCCCCTACGGTGACCGCGGATCGTGCACCCCGCCGACCTCACGGCATGGACGCGGCGCGTGCGACCTGCGGTCCCGGGAGCACGAGACCCGGCAGCACCGCCACCGGCTTCGGGTTCTTGCAGCCGGGGCTGAACGTGGCGACGCGCAGATGCGCCTGATACTTGCCGCCGTCGTTGCGGACCACGAGCAGTCCGGTGTTCGCCTTGCCCGGCGTGGTGCAGTAGAAGATCGGCATCGTGCTGCCGGCGTTGGCGGGCAGCGTGAAGTCGAACTCGTACGTGCCGTCCGACACCCACGTCGCGACGAGGTCGGTGTTGCCGGTCTTGGTCGAGTTGACGCGCACGTCGAGCGCCGCCGGTCCCTCGAGCGTGCCGCACTCCCACATCTCGGTGATGCGCAGCCGATAGGTCTTGCCGGCCTCGACGTCCCAGGCCTGGACCGCGGGGCCGGTGGGGCCGGAGACGCAGCCGCCGTCGAGCGGGATCACCGCGACGAGTCGCGCGTTGGCGAGCGCGAGTGATGGCAGCGACGCGAACGCGAGCGTCGCGATGAACATGCGGATGTGACGTTCCATGTTCTCCTCCAGTGCATGCAGCGCGGATGGTTCGGCCCCCGGGAGGAGTGGCCGCGGACGTCGGGGGACGACCGGATGGTCGCGCTCGGGTCCCCGCACCGCAAGCGGGATCGCCGCGTCGGCGGCCCCGCATCGTGGGCATCGGCGCGACGTACAGGCGGGCCCACGGGGACGGTCGGACCATGCGTACGCTCGTCGGCGCGCACCGCATCGCGCGTGCGCGAGTGGCCGCGCGTCGCCGGAAGTGCGAGTGTCGCGGCATGTTCCGTTCCTTCGTGCCGTCGCGCACCGATCTTGCCTCGCTGCTCCGCCTCGCCGGTCCCATCGTGGCCGTGCAGGTCGGCGGCATGCTCATGGGCGTGACGGATACGGTCATCATGGGCCATGTCTCGGCC
>JBEGJG010000036.1:0-12491 GCA_041184705.1 Candidatus Eiseniibacteriota bacterium | reverse complement strand
CGGCGCACCCTGCCGAGGCCGGGATCGGGCCCCGGACCGCCCCCCTGGCGGGCGCCCTGATGTTCTCCCATAGCACTGTCCCACAACGCATTAGGACGTTCGGACACGGTGCGTCGGCGATGCGAGCGTCCCGCCCCTCGGTCCCGGAGGTGCCTCCCGGTCGGCCGCACCGCCATCGAGGGACGGCCCGTGGGTCATCCCCGGAACGCCGAAGGGGCCCCTCGCGGGGCCCCTTCGTCAACACTCCGCACGCGGGCGGGATCAGACCTCGGTCGGGCCACCCATGACGGCGGGCTCGGGCACCGGCCACGACATCTCCGGCATCGCCTCGCCGACCTCGAGCGGATTGACGACCTCCTTCTCCGCCTCCAGGCGAACCCGACGATACACCGGCAGACCGGTGCCGGCCGGGATCAGGTGACCGATGATCACGTTCTCCTTGAGGCCGCGCAGCTGATCCACCTTGCCGTGGATCGCCGCCTCGGTGAGCACGCGCGTGGTCTCCTGGAACGACGCCGCCGAGATGAAGCTCTCGGTCGAGAGCGACGCCTTCGTGATGCCCAGCAGCAGCGGCAGGAATGACGCCGGCGCCTGCCCCTCCTCGTGCATCCGACGGTTCTCCTCCTGGACGGCGAGACGGTCCACGACCTCGCCCTCGAGGAACGACGTGTTGCCCGGATCGTCGATCTTCACCTTCTGCAGCATCTGACGCGAGATGACCTCGATGTGCTTGTCATCGATGCGCACGCCCTGCAGACGGTAGACCTCCTGGATCTCGTTGACGAGGTACTCCTGTACCTCCTCCATGCCCTTGATCTTCAGGATGTCGTGCGGGTTGGTCGGGCCCTCGGTGAGCGGCTCGCCCGCGCGCACCACGCTGCCGTTCTGCACGTACATGTGGCGGCCCTGCGGGATGAGCGCCTCCTGCTCCTGCCCGTCCTCGCCCCGGATGACGAACTTGCGCATACCGCGCGTGACACCGACGTACTCGGCGGTGCCGTCGATCTCGGCCACGATCGCCGCGTCCTTCGGACGACGGGCCTCGAACAGCTCGGCGACTCGCGGCAGACCGCCCGTGATGTCGCGGGTCTTCGAGACCTCACGGCGCGTCTTGACGAGCGCCTCGCCCGAGCCGACACGCTGACCGTCGCGAACCTCGAGACGGGCACCGGTGGGCAGCGGGTAGTGCGCGAGCTTCTGGCCCGAGGCGTCGAGGATGTCGATGGCCGGCTGCAGCTCCTTCGACTTGTCCTCCATGATCACGAGCAGCTTCGTGCCCGTGTTCTCGTCGACCTCCTCGCGGACCGTGGCCTTGTCCTTGATGTCCACGAAGCGCACCGTGCCGCCGTGCTGGGTGACGATCGGGTTGTTGTAAAGGTCCCAGCGGAACAGGACCACACCCTCCTTCACCACACCGTCGTTGGGCACCTCGAGCTGGGCGCCGTAGGGCACCTGCAGACGGGCGACGACGCGCTCCTCGTTCACGATCTCGAGCTCGGTGCCGTGCGAGACGCACACCCACACCTGGCCCTTGAAGTCCGCACCCGCGTAGCGCGTCTCGGCCGGACCCGCGTAGGGCACCGTGTCGATGCCCACGTAACGGACCGTGCCGGCCGCCGGCGCCTCGATCTCCGACTTCTCGACGCTGCGCTGCGCGGCGCCACCGATGTGGAAGGTGCGCAGCGTGAGCTGCGTGCCCGGCTCGCCGATGGACTGCGCGGCGATGACACCCACCGCCTCGCCCAGATCCACCTCGCGACCCGTGGCCAGGTTGCGGCCGTAGCAACGGGCGCACACCCCGCGACGCGCGTCGCAGGTGAGCACCGAACGGATGAACATGCGCTGGAGACCCGCCTTCTCGGCGTCCTCGATGCGCTTCTGCACGACCTCGTCGATCATCGCACCGGCCTCGACGATGATCTCGTTCGTGAGCGGGTGCGCGACGTCCTGCGACGCGACACGACCGAGCACGCGGTCCTTGAGGGCCTCGATCACGTCCTCGCCGTTCTTGAGCGCCTTCACCGTGAGGCCGCGGGTCGTGCCGCAATCCACCTCGTTGATGATGACGTCCTGCGCCACGTCCACGAGGCGACGCGTGAGGTAACCGGCGTCGGCCGTCTTGAGCGCGGTGTCGGCGAGACCCTTGCGCGCGCCGTGCGTCGAGATGAAGTACTCGAGCACGCTCAGGCCTTCCTTGAAGTTGTGCACGATCGGCGACTCGATGATCTCGCCCACGCCGCCCGTGATCTTCTTCTGCGGCTTGGCCATGAGGCCGCGCATACCGGCGAGCTGACGGATCTGCTCGCGGTTACCGCGGGCGCCCGAGTCGGCCATCATGAAGATCGGGTTGAAGCCCTGACGGTCCTTCGACAGGCCCTCGAACGTGACCTTCTCGACCTGCGTCGTCGCGTGCGTCCACTCGTCGATGACCTTGTTGTAACGCTCGGCCTCGGTGATGGCGCCGTTGCGGTACGCCTTCTTGATGTCCTCGACCCGTGCCGCGGTCTCGCTGATGATGGCGTGCTTCTCGGACGGGATGCGCACATCGTCGATACCGACCGTGAACGCGCCCTGCGTGACGTACTTGAAGCCCATGTCCTTGAGCGAGTCGAGCAGGTCCGCCGTGAGCTCGCTGCCGAGCTTGGCGTAGCAATCGCTGATCAGGCCTTCGAGCTTCTTCTTGTTGAACGTCTCGTTCCGGTAGCCGAGGTCGCGCGGGATGACGTCGTTGAACAGGATGCGGCCCGCGGTCGTGACGACCCAGCCCGACGGCTCCGGCTTGGACAGCGGCAGGCTCGACGCCCGCACGGCGACACGGCCGTGCAGCGGCAGCTGACCGTTGTCGAACGCGGCACGGACCTCGTCCGGGCTGTGGAAGCGACGCAGGCGACGCGGGTCGTCGGCCGCGAGCCCGGCCTTCTCGGCGCGCGCGTCCAGCACGTCCTCACGGTCCTTCGTGACGTAGTGGCAACCGAGCACGAGGTCCTGGTGCGGCGTCGCGAGCGGACGACCGTTCGCGGGCGACAGGATGTTCTGCGTGCTCAGCATGAGCAGGCTGGTCTCGATCTGAGCCTCGAACGACAGCGGCACGTGCACGGCCATCTGGTCGCCGTCGAAGTCGGCGTTGAACGCCTGGCAGACCATGGGATGGATACGGATGGCCTTGCCCTCGACCAGCACCGGCTCGAAGCCCTGGATGCCGAGACGGTGCAGCGTGGGGGCGCGGTTCAGGAGCACCGGGTGGTTCTCGATGATCTCGCCCAGGATGTCCCACACCTCGGGCTTCTCGCGCTCGACCAGGCGCTTCGCGCTCTTGACGGTCTGCACGTAGCCGCGGTCCTCGAGCTTGCGGATGATGAACGGCTTGAACAGCTCGAGCGCCATGTTCTTCGGCAGACCGCACTGGTTCAGCTTGAGCTCGGGGCCGACGACGATGACCGAACGGCCCGAGTAGTCCACGCGCTTGCCGAGCAGGTTCTGACGGAACCGGCCCTGCTTGCCCTTGAGCATGTCGGACAGCGACTTGAGCGGACGGTTGCCCTGACCACGCACGGCGCGGCTGCGGCGACCGTTGTCGAACAGCGCGTCCACGGCCTCCTGCAGCATGCGCTTCTCGTTGCGCAGGATGACCTCGGGCGCCTTGATGTCCATGAGCTTCTTCAACCGGTTGTTACGGTTGATGACGCGGCGGTAGAGGTCGTTGAGGTCCGAGGTCGCGAAGCGGCCACCCTCGAGCGGCACGAGCGGACGCAGGTCCGGCGGCAGCACGGGGATGCACTCGAGGATCATCCACTCGGGGCGGTTGTTGCTGTTGCGGAAGGCCTCGACGATGCGCAGACGCTTGAGCAGGTCCTTCTTGCGCTGGACGCTCGTCTCCATCTTGGCCTGCGCGCGCAGGTCGGTGGACAGCTCGTCGAGGTCGAGCTCCGAGAGCAGGTCGCGGATGGCCTCGGCGCCCATCTTGGCGCGCATGCCCGACTCCGGCTGCTCCTCGAGGGCCTCGGCGTGCTGCTCCTCGGTGATGATCTCGCGCTTCTTGAAGCCGGTGGTGCCCGGCTCGATCACCACGTACGACTCGTAGTACAGGATGCGCTCGAGGTCCTTGATGCTCATGTCGAGCAGGTGACCGATGCGCGACGGCACACCCTTGAAGAACCAGATGTGCGAGACCGGCACGGCCAGCTCGATGTGGCCCAGGCGCTCACGACGCACCTTGGCCTGCGTCACCTCGACACCGCAGCGGTCGCAGACGACGCCGCGGTAGCGGATGCGCTTGAACTTGCCGCAGTTGCACTCCCAGTCCTTCACCGGCCCGAAGATCTTCTCGCAGAACAAGCCGTCCTTCTCGGGCTTGAACGAGCGGTAGTTGATCGTCTCGGGCTTGGTGACCTCACCGTGGGACCAGCTGCGAATGACGTCGGGCGAGGCCAGACGGATCCGGATCTGGTTGAAGCTCAGCTTGCGCCGCTGGTCGCGGTCGTCGAAGCGCCCGAGCGTGGTGCGCGGGCCGGCGTTGTCGAGGAATGTCTGGGTCAGCTCGGTGTTCTGGATGCTCATTCGGTACTCCCTTGGGCCGGTGTCCGTCGCGCCTCGAAGGGGCGCGACGGTCGTTCATGGCCGTGCGTGGCGGAGCCGTACGTCGCGGGAACTCTCGATCAGGTCGCTTCCTCGAACTGGACTTCCAGACAGAGACTCTGGAGCTCCTTGACGAGCACGTTGAAGGATTCCGGCGTCCCCGGCTCGGGCGGGTTCTCGCCCTTCACGATCGCCTCGTAGATGCGCGACCGGCCGCCGACGTCGTCGGACTTCACCGTGAGGAGTTCCTGCAACGTGTAGGCCGCTCCGTACGCCTCGAGCGCCCACACCTCCATCTCGCCGAAGCGCTGACCGCCGAACTGCGCCTTACCGCCCAGCGGCTGCTGGGTGACGAGCGAGTACGGACCGGTCGAACGCGCGTGGATCTTGTCGTCGACGAGGTGGCTCAGCTTCAACATGTAGAGGTAGCCCACCGTGACGCGCTGATCGAACGGATCGCCCGAGCGCCCATCGCGCAGGTCGACCTTGCCGTCCTCGGCCAGCCCCGCAGCGCGGAGCTCGGCCTTGATCTCGTCCACGGTCGCGCCGGCGAACACCGGCGTCGCGCAGTTGTAGCCGAGCTTGTGCGCGGCCCAACCCAGGTGCACCTCGAGGATCTGGCCGATGTTCATGCGCGAGGGCACGCCCAGCGGGTTCAGAACGATCTCGACGGCCTCGCCCTCCGGCAGGTACGGCAGGTCCTCCTCGGGGACGATGCGCGCGACGACGCCCTTGTTGCCGTGGCGACCGGCCATCTTGTCGCCGACCGACAGCTTGCGACGCTTCGCGATGTACACCTTCACGAGCTTGACCACGCCCGGCGGGAGTTCGTCGCCGCGGGTGACCTTCTCGATCTCCTTCTCGAGTTCCTTCTCGCAGCGCGTGAACGCGTTCTGGGCGTTGTTCATCGCCTTCCAGAAGCGCTCGTTGACGCTGTCGTCCTCGGTCACCGGGGTGCCCCAGGCGAGGTCGTCGAGATCCAGCTCGGCGATGAAGTCCGGCGTGACCTTGCGGCCCTTGCGAGCCAAGGCGTCACCGGTGGACGCGCTGCGGAGCACGTTCACGAGCTGGTCGTTCAGGATCTGGACCGCGTTCGAGACACGCACCTCGGCGATGCGCTCGCGCTCCTTGCGCGACTCCTTGCGGAGCTTCTCGATCTTCTTCTTCTCCTGCTGCTTGGTGCTCTCGTCCTTCTCGCGGCGCGAGAACACCTTGATGTCGATGACGATGCCGTCCATGCCGGGAGGCGCCTTGAGCGACGCGTCACGCACATCGCCGGCCTTGTCGCCGAAGATGGCCTTGAGCAGACGCTCCTCGGGCGACAGCTCCTGCTCGCCCTTCGGCGTCACCTTGCCCACGAGGATGTCGCCCTGACGCACGCGGGCGCCGATGCGGACCACGCCCTCCTCGTCGAGGTTCTTGACCGCTTCCTCGGAGACGTTCGGGATCTCGCGCGTGATCTCCTCGACGCCGCGCTTGGTGTCCCGGACCTGCAGCTCGAACTCCTCGATGTGGATCGAGGTGAAGACGTCGTTCTTGATGAGCTTCTCGCTCACCAGGATGGCGTCCTCGTAGTTGTAGCCGCCCCACGGCAGGAACGCCGCGAGGACGTTGCGACCCAGCGCGAGCTCGCCCTGGCTGGTCGCGGGGCCGTCGGCGATGACCTGGCCCTTCTTGACCTTCTGCCCCTCGACCACGATGGGTCGCTGGTTGAGGCAGGTGTCCTGGTTCGAGCGGCGGAACTTGATGAGGCGGTAGAGGTCGAGGTTCGGCTGCTCGGAGTAGTCGAACTCCGGCTCGTCCTCGTCACGCTCGTAGCGCACGGCGACCATCTCGCCCGAGACGAACTCGACCACGCCCGAACGACGGGCGAGCACGAGCGCGCCCGAGTCCACGGCGACCTTCTCCTCGAGCCCGGTGCCCACGAGCGGGGCCTCGGTGACGAGGAGCGGCACGGCCTGACGCTGCATGTTCGAACCCATCAGCGCGCGGTTGGCGTCGTCGTGCTCGAGGAACGGGATGAGCGCGGCGGCCGGCGACACGAGCTGGATGGGCGACACCTCCATGTAGTCCACCTCGACGCGGTCCACCGAGGGGTACTCGCCCTGGGAACGCACGGTGAGGTTGTCCTCGTCGAGCACGCCCGACTGCTTGTCGAACTCGGTCAGGGCCGGCGCGATGCGCGCGCGGTCCTCGACGTCGGCCGCGAGGAACTCGGGCTTCTTGCGATCCACCTTGCCGTCGCGGACCCGGAAGTACGGCGTCTCGAGGAAGCCGAACTCGTTGACCTTGGCGTAGGTGGACAGCGACGAGATGAGGCCGATGTTCGGACCTTCGGGCGTCTCGATGGGGCAGACGCGGCCGTAGTGCGTGTAGTGCACGTCACGCACCTCGAAGCCGGCGCGGTCGCGCGTGAGGCCGCCCGGTCCGAGCGCCGACAGACGGCGCTTGTTCGTGAGCTCCGCCAGCGGGTTGGTCTGGTCCATGAACTGCGACAGCTGGCTGGATCCGAAGAAGCTCTGGATCACGGCCGAGATGGTGCGCGAGTTCACGAGGTCCGTGGGCGTGATCTGCTCCTGGTCCTGCAGCGACATGCGCTCACGGATGATGCGGGCCATGCGCGCGAGACCGATGTTGAACTGGTTCGCGAGCAGCTCGCCCACCGAACGCACGCGACGGTTGCCGAGGTGGTCGATGTCGTCCGTACGGGCCGGCTGCTCGACGTTGTCGGCGGTCACCATCGCCCCGCCCGTGCGCAGCAGGACGAGGTACTTGATGATGACGATGAAGTCCTCACGGCAGAGCGTGGTGTGGTTGAGGTCCGGCACGCCCAGCGTGAGCTTCTTCATCACGTCCGTGCCGGGCAGCAGCATGGCGTGCGGGAGCTTCTGGTTGAGCTTGTAGCGGCCGACGCGCGCGAGGTCATAGCGCTTCGGGTTGAAGAACAGCTTGTTCAGGATCTCGCGCGCGGAGTCGGCGCGGGGCGGCTCGCCCGGACGGAGCAGGTTGTAGATGCGGTGCAGCGCCTGCTCCTGGTTCTCGGTCGGGTCCTTGCGCAGCGTGTTGCGCACGAGGTCGGCGTCGTCCTGGTGGGGGATGACGAACACCTCGAGCTGCTCGAGCCCGGACTTCTTGATGAGCTCGACGCGCTCCGGCGTGATCTGCTCGTTGGCCTCGAGCAGGATCTCGCCCGTGCTCTCGTCCATGAGGTCCTCGGCGCAGATGCGATCGAGCGCCGCCTCGGC
This sequence comes from Candidatus Eiseniibacteriota bacterium, assembly GCA_041184705.1. Lineage (GTDB taxonomy): Bacteria > Eisenbacteria > RBG-16-71-46 > RBG-16-71-46 > RBG-16-71-46 > JAIOPA01. The sequence goes on along the minus strand of JBEGJG010000036.1, from coordinate 4,671 downwards.
CTTCTTGCCGGAGACGTCCAGCATCTCCTTCTCGTAGAAGAGCTCGAGGATCTCGCGGTTGCGCACGAAGCCCAGCGCACGCAGCAGCACCGTGACCGGCAGCTTGCGCTTGCGGTCGATGTGCACGTGCATGACGTCGTTCACGTCGAGCGAGAACTCCACCCACGAGCCGCGGTACGGGATGATGCGCGCGGTGTAGAGCGTCTTGCCGCTCGGGTGGGTGAGCTCGTCGAAGAACACGCCCGGCGAACGGTGGAGCTGCGAGACGATGACGCGCTCCGCACCGTTGATGATGAACGTGCCGTTGTCGGTGATGAGCGGCAGCTCGCCGAGGTACACCTCCTGCTCGATCACGTCCTTGTCGCGCTTGACGCCATCGACCTCCTCGCGGGAGTTCAGGCGCAGGCGCGCCTTCAGGGGCGCGGAGTAGCTGAGGTCACGCTCGACGCACTCGTCCATCGAGTACTTGGGCTCGCCGATCTCATAGGCGACGAACTCCAGCGAGAACATCTCGCGGGTGTCCGAGATCGGGAACACTCCCGTGAAGACCTCCTGCAGCCCCTCGTTGCGGCGGCGCATGGGGTCCACGTCACTCTGGAGGAAGTCCTTGAAGCTCTTGAGCTGGACTTCGAGCAGGTTCGGGATCCGCAGATCCCACTCGGCATCGATCTTCGAGAACTTGTTGACCCGTTCCTTGCGACGCGCGGTCTTCAAATCCTTACCGCCTTTCTAGCGATACGCGAGACGACGCCGCGACCCCGGGCCCTCCTCGGGCCCGGGTTCGCGACCGGAACTCCAGGTGCTACTCAAGCAGCGTCGCGGATCACTTGATCTCGACGGTCGCGCCCTGCTCCTCGAGGGCGGCCTTCATCTTGGCGGCGTCGTCCTTGCTCACACCCTCCTTGAGGGTCTTCGGAGCGCCGTCCACCAGGTCCTTCGCCTCCTTGAGGCCCAGACCGGTCAGCTCGCGCACGACCTTGATGACCTGGATCTTCTTGTCACCCGACGAGGCGAGGACGACGTTGAACTCCGTCTTCTCCTCGGCCGCCGCAGCCGCACCACCACCACCACCGCCCATCGGCATCGCCATCATGGGGGCCGCCGCCGTGACACCGAACTTGTCCTCGAACTTGGTCTTGAGCTCCGAGAGCTCGAGCACCGTCATGTTGCCGATGAGGTCGAGGACCTGGTCGATCGAGTTCGACATGGGATGAATCTCCTTCTTGACATGGATGCCGTTGCCGGCAGGGGAAAAATCAGGACCGGACGCAGGGCCCGGATCGGTGTCGGATCAGGATTCCTTGGACTTCTCGCGAGCGAGTGCGTCGGCCATGTTCGCCGGCGTGGCGAGCAGGGCGTTGACGGCACCCAGGAACGTGGTCATCGGAGCCACGAACGTGCCGAGGAGCTGCGAGAGCAGAACCTCACGGCTCGGGAGCTTGGCCAGTTGCAGGATGGCCTTCTCGTCGTAGAGACGGCCGTCGACGACGGCTGCCTTCACGCGGGGCTTCTCATGCTCCTTGGCGAAGTCCGCGAGGATCTTCGCCGGGGCCATCTCGTCGGTCGGGCTGAAGACGAGGCCCGTGGGGCCGACGAGATGATCGTCGAGCTCCTGGATGCCTCGCTCGTTGAACGCGCGCCTGAGGAGCGTGTTCTTGATGACCTTGAACTGGACGCCCTGCTCGCGGCACTTGGTGCGCAGGAGCGAAAGGCTCTGCACCGTCATGCCGGAGAAGTCGGCCAGATACAGCCCGCGCACCTGAGCGATGCGCTGCTGCGTGTCCTGGAGGATCGCTTCCTTCTGAGGAGTGGGCATCGTGCCTCCTAGGCCATTTCGGCCGTGACGGCCGAGGGGTCGAGGGTGATGCCCGGGCCCATCGTGGAGCTGATCGTCATGCTCCGAACGTAGGTACCCTTGGCTCCCGAGGGCTTCGCGCGCATGAGCTCGCGCAGGAAGGCCTTGGCGTTGTCGAGCAGCTTGTCCTCGCTGAACGACGCCTTGCCCACCGGCGCATGCACGTTGGCACCCTTGTCCACGCGGAATTCGATCTTGCCGGCCTTGAGCTCGTTCACGGCCTTCGTGACATCGAAGGTGACCGTGCCGCTCTTGGGGTTCGGCATGAGGCCGCGGGGCCCGAGCACGCGCCCGAGCTTGCCGACCTCACCCATCATGTCCGGCGTCGCGACGATGGCGTCGATGTCGAGCCATCCTTCCTGCATCTTCTTCACGTACTCGTCCGACCCGGCGTGTTCGGCGCCCGCCGCGAGCGCCTCCTTCGCCTTGTCGCCCTTCGCCAGCACCAGCACGCGCAGACTCTTGCCCGTGCCGTGGGGCAGCACCACCGTGCCGCGCACCAGCTGGTCCGAATGGCGGGGGTCGACGCCCAGGTGCGACGAGATCACGATCGTCTCGTCGAACTTCGCACGCGCCGTCTGCTTCACGAGCTTCACGGCATCGGCGAGATCCTTCACCGTACCCGCTTTGCTCGCGAGGTCGAACGCCGCGCGGTAGCGCTTCCCTTGCTTCGGCATGCATCCTCCCGTGGTCCCGACGTGGCGCTCGTCGCGCCACTCCCACTGGTTCGGAGTGAACGATGGGTGCCTTCGTTCGGACACGACACGAGGCCGTGACCGTCGGCGCGCCGCACCCGGTGCGCGCCTAAAGCGTGTGGGTCAGTCCGCCGCCTCTTCCGCCGCGTTCATCTCGTCGGCGGTGGCGTACCCCTCGGCGATCACCCAGTTGATGGTGTCGTCGAGGTCCTGGATCTTCGCGTCAGGCAGGTTCGCGATGAGGTCGCGAACGATCGCGTACACCTCACCCGCGCTCTTGCCCTTCAGCTGCGACTCGGCCTGTTCCTTGGTCATCCGGACCATTCCGGTTCCTTCCCTCCCGGCTGTACGGGCGTCTCGCGCCCTGCGAGGGTGACGACGCGTCGTTGCGCCGCGATCCCCGCTCCGGACGGCCCTGCCGGGGGCCGTTCCGGATTCGACTTCAGTCAGCGATCTCGATGCCCATGCTGCGGGCGGTGCCCATGACCATCCGCTCGGCGGCTTCCACCGTGGCGGAGTTGAGGTCGGGGGCCTTCAGCTCGGCGATCTCGCGCACCTGCTTCTTCGTGACCTTGCCGACCTTGTTGCGGTTCGGCTGGCCCGAGGCGCGCTCGAGACCGGCGGCCTTCTTGAGCAGCACCGCGGCCGGCGGGGTCTTGGTGATGAAGGTGAACGAACGGTCGCTGTAGACCGTGATGATCACCGGGATCACCAGACCCTGCTGGCCCTGGGTGCGCGCGTTGAACTGCTTGCAGAACTCCATGATGTTGATGCCGTGCTGACCGAGGGCAGGACCCACGGGCGGCGCCGGCGTCGCGGCGCCGGCGTTGCACTGCAGCTTGACGTAAGCGGTGATCGGCTTGGCCATCGGAGACTCCCTTGGACGCTAGACCGGCTGGACCTGGAGGAAGTCCAGTTCGACCGGGGTCGCGCGACCGAAGATGCTGACCATCACCTTCACCTTGCCGCGCTCGTTGTGCACTTCGTCGACCACACCCGTGAATGCGTTGAACGGACCATCGGTGATCCGCACGCTCTCTCCGACCTTGAACTGCACGGTCGGGATCGGGCTCTTCCCCGTGCTGGCCTCGGCCTGGCCGAGCATGCGCCGGACCTCGGAATCCTTCAGCGGGGACTCACTCACGAAATCGTTCACACCCGGGATGTTCTGGACGAGATGCTTCGCCTCGCTGCTGAACTCCATCTCGACCATCACATACGACGGGTACGTCTTGCGCTTCGACGTCTTGCGGACGCCGTCCTTGATGTCGGTCTCCTCGTGGGTCATCACGAGGATGCGACCGAACTTCTCCTCGATGCCCGCCACGTGCATGGCGCGCTCGAGGGTCGTCTTCACCTTGTTCTCATGACCCGAGTAGGTCTGGATCACGTACCACTTCTTGTCGCTCATTCCACTCTCTTCCCCGTGCCTGCGCGGTCAAGCGTGATGCCGAACCGCGCCGTTCGGCGCCGTTCGGCTAGAAGACGAAGTCCCGGATCTGCAGCAGGATCTGGTCCACGACGCCGATGAAGGCCGCGACCAGGAGCGTCGTGATGATCACGACGATCGTGGAATCGCGCAGCTCGTCGCGCGTCGGCCAGCTCACCTTGCCGGCCTCCACACGAACGTCCTTCAGGAACTCACGGAACCGAGCCATCACGGCCATCGGGTCACTTCCTCGTTTCGCCGCCGCGCGGTCCTCGCGCGGACGACTGGTACACGGGCATGGCAGGCGAGACAGGACTTGAACCTGCAACCCCCGGTTTTGGAGACCGGTGCTCTGCCAATTGAGCTACTCGCCTGCACGGTCCTGCGACCGCCCCTTAACGCGTCTCCTTGTGCGCCGTGTGCTTGCGGCACTTGGCGCAGTACTTCTTGTACTCGACGCGGTCGGGGTGAAGTCGCTTGTTCTTGGTCTGGATGTAGTTGCGCTGCTTGCAGTCGTTGCAGGCGAGCGTGATCTGGTCGCGCATCGTTGACTCCCGGCCGCGAACGCGGCCTATGCGGCTCGGTTACTCGATGATCTCGGTGACGACGCCAGCGCCGACGGTGCGGCCACCCTCGCGGATGGCGAAGCGCAGCTCCTTCTCCATCGCGATCGGCGTGATCAGCTCCACCAC
>JBEGJG010000035.1:0-14159 GCA_041184705.1 Candidatus Eiseniibacteriota bacterium | reverse complement strand
TTGAGGTGCTTCACCTTGATGCGCTTCTCGACCCCGCTCGCGATCTCCTCGAGCGTCAGCGGCAGTTGGACCTGAAGGTCGTCCCCGCGCGCCGGGCCACGCGAGCGCCCGCCGCCGCCGAAGAAGTCCTCGCCGCCACCGAAGTCGCGCATGAACGCGCGCAGGGCGTCGGACAGGTCGATGCCGCCGAAGTCGCCACCGCCGAACCCACCGGCCCCACCGCCCATGGACGGTCCCGCATGCCCGAACTGGTCGTAACGGGCGCGCTGCTGCGCGTCGCGCAGCACCTCGTAGGCCTCGGTCGCCTCCTTGAAGCGCGTCTCGGCCTCGGGGTTGTCGGGATTGCGGTCGGGGTGCCACTGCATGGCCACCTTGCGGTAGGCCTTCTTGATCTCGTCCTCGCCCGCGGTGCGCGGGACGCCGAGCACCTCGTAGTAGTCGCGCTTGGACATGTCAGCCGTCCATCCGCGCCACGACCACACGCGCGGCGCGCAACGCGCGCTCGCCCCGGGCGTAGCCCTTCTGGACCTCCTGCACCACGCTGCCCGGGGCGCTGCCCTCGGGCGCGGGAACCTCGAGCAGCGCCTCGTGGTACATGGGGTCGAACGGCTTGCCCTGCGCCTCGATCACGGTGACGCCGCGGCGCGCGAGCACGTCGCGCATGCGCTGCGCGGTGAGCACCACGCCCTGCGCCCACGACTCCTCGGCCGCCGCCGTGGCCAGCGCCCCGAGGGCGCGCTCGAGGTCGTCGAGCACCTCGATGACGTCGAGCAGCACGCGGTCCTCGGCCGCGCGCACCGCGTCGTCGCGGTCGCGCGCCGCTCGGCGTCGCGTGTTCTGCAGTTCGGCCTCGGCCCGCAGCCAGCGGTCCTTGTAGTCGGGCTCGACCACGACGGGCTCGGCCGCCGCTTCGGTCGGCGCGGACTCGGGCGTAGCGGCCTCGGTCGCGGGTTCCACGGTCTCGGGACGCGGGCCCTCGTGGGCCGCGTCGCGGATGTCCTCGGTCATCGGTATCGGTCCTTCGTCGGGGGTTCGGGGCTCGGGACGGCCGCGCAGCCGGCCGTCACGCCGAGAGCAGATCGGAGACGCGGGCGCCCACCAGATCCACCAGCGCGAGCGTGGTGGCGTAGTCCATGCGCATGGGGCCCAGCACGCCCACCGCGCCGTGGACGGCGCCGGGCAACGGGAAACTCACGAGACTGAGGGCCGCGGCGGTGGCCGGGCCGATCCCGGCCGCGGCGGTGGCCGGGCCGATCCCGACCTGGACGCCGGCATGACCCTGCAGCCCGCTCACCATCAGACGCTCGAACGAGCCGCCGGATTCGAGTGCACGCAGCACGGGCACCAGCCGGGCCCCGTCCGCGAACTCGGGCTGCTCGGCCATGTGCGACATGCCCGAGGTGAGCAGCGGGGTCTCGCCCGAGGTGAGCAGCGGGGTCTCGACCCCGCGCGCCCAACCGGTGGTGGCCGCACGGGCCACGATGCGGACCGCCGAGTGACGCGCCAGCGCCGGGTCGGTCGCGAGCCGGGTGCGCGCCTCGCGCAGCGTCCCGCCCACCAACTCGCCGGCGAGCACCTCGGCGACCTCGGCCAGCGCCTCGCGCTCGAGCGGCGTGTCGAGTTCCAGCACCACGCTGCGCGCACGCAGGCCCTCGAGGCCCAGCACCATGAGCACGCGACGCTCGCCGATGCGCTCCAGTTCGATCGAGGCGATCCGCGCGTCGTCGAGCGTCGCCGCCAGGGCGAGCCCCATCTGGCGCGAGAACGAGGCGAGCAGGCGCGAGGCCTCCTGCAGCAGACGCTCCACGTCGTGGCGCGACTGCGACAGACGCTCGAGCACGAGGTCCTCGACCTCGGCCGGCAACGGTGCGGGTTCGACCACGGCGCGCACGAAGTACGACCAACCGACCGCGGTGGGCACGCGACCGCCCGCGGCGTGCGAGCGCTCGAGCAGCCCCATCCCCTCCAACTCCGCGAGCGTCGAGCGCAGGCTGGCGCCGGACTGCCGCAGCCCGCCCGTGCGCGACAACCGGTCCGAACTGACCGGGCGCGCATCACGCCCGTGCAGCGCCACGAGACGCGCGAACACGGCGCGCTGGCGGTCGCTCAGGTCGGGATCGGAGGCGCCGGGGCGCCCCGGCAGCGAGGGCAGGGTCATGTCGGGATTCACGCAGTCGCGGGGGTGGAAGTCAACCCCCGGCCACGCGTCAGTGGATGGGCCGGAGGAGCCGCTCCCAACGGATGTGGACGGGCATCTCCCACCACGTGGTGGCGGCGGTCGAGAAGTACAGGAACAGGGCGCGGCCGCGAACGTGGTCCATGGGCACGAAGCCCCAGAACCGGCTGTCGTAGGACTCCTCGCGGTTGTCGCCCATCATGAACAACGTCCCCGCGGGCACGGTGATGGGACCGAGGTTGTCGCGCGGCCCCTTGGCCGCGGGCCACGTCTCGGGGTCGGTGTGCCGCACGTACGGTTCGTCGAGCGGCTTGCCGTCCACGTACACGACGCGGTCGCGGATCTCGACCGTCTGCCCCCCGGTCGCGATGCAGCGCTTGATGTAGTCCACGCGCGGCTCGAGGGGGTACTGGAACACCACGATGTCGCCGGTGCGCGGCTGGCGGAACCCGGGCAGTCGCTGCCGCGTGAACGGCACCTGCGCGCCGTAGTCGAGCTTGGTGATGAACAGGAAGTCGCCCACCAGGAGCGTGTCGCGCATGGACTCCGACGGGATGCGGAACGCCTGGAACAACAGCACACGCACGATGAGGAACAGGACGACCGCCCACGCGAGCGACTCGAAGTTCTCGCGGAACGCGGATCGTGGGCGGGCGGCGGGGCGGGCGGGCTTCGCGGTCACGCGGCACACTCCGGGGTGAGCGGGCGCGCCCGGACGGCGAGCCACGCGATGGTGTCATCGGCGACGAAACGCTGCGACGCGGGGATGCGCCAGCCGTCCGCGGTGCGCTCGAGTCGGCCACCGGCGACGGCGGCCTCGAGTGCGGCCCCGTGACGCGCGAGCACCTCGTCGCGAACCACGGGCGCGAGGTCGGTGAGCACCAGACCGCTGCCGAGCCGCAGCGCGAGCATCACGACCTCGTCGGCGCGCGACTCGGGGGTCTCGTACTCCACGTCGGACGCCGGCTCCTCCCCTCGCTCGAGCCGTGCGGCCCAGTCCCCGAGCGAGAAGGCGTTGGCGCGCCGCACCCCTTGCCATAGACCGTGCGCCGAGGGGCCGAGCGCGAGATGGTCGCGACGCAGCCAGTAGGTGAGGTTGTGACGGCTCTCGGCATCGGGACGCGACCAGTTCGAGGTCTCGTACATCGCCAGCCCCGCGCCCGCGAAGGCCTCCTCGGCCTGCGCGTAGAGGTCGGCCTCGAGTTCGGGGGCGACCCCCGCGACCTCTCCGCGCCGCAACGCGTCGCCGAGCGGGGTGCCGTCCTCGGGGATGAAGCCGTAGGCCGAGACGTGCTCGGGATCGAGCGCGAGCGCGGCCGCCAGGGTGCGGGCCCAGCGCTCGGGGCCGTGTCCGGGGTAGCCGAACATGAGGTCGAGCGACAGGCGGCGGAAGCCGTGCGCACGCGCGAGCGCGAACGCCTCGCCGGGGCGCTTCTCGTCGTGCAGCCGACCGAGCGCCACCAGTTCCTCGGGCACGAACGACTGCACCCCCATCGAGAGCCGGTTCACCCCTGCGGCCGCCCACGCGTCCAGCAGACCGGGCTTCACCGTCTCGGGATTGGCCTCGAGCGTGATCTCGGCACCGGGCGCGATCGCGAAACGATCCGTGAGCGAGGCCCACAGGCGCTCGAACGCCCACGGGGCGAGCGCCGACGGAGTTCCACCGCCGAAGAACACCGACGTGAACGCCATCCCCTCGGCGAGCGGGGCGCGCAGCGCGGCCTCGCGGTCCATCGCCGTCAGGTAGCGCTCGACCGCCGCGCGCGACAGACCGTCCTTCGAGAAGTGGCAGTACGGGCAGGGCGCGGCGCAGAACGGCACGTGCACGTAGAGCGCACGACGCGCCTCATCGCGGGCGCGAACCCCGGGCCCGGCGGACGGACTCACCGAATCCCCTTGAACAGACGGTTCCAGCGCACGTAGAGCAGACCGTTCCACCACGCGTTGCCCGCGGTCGAGAAGTAGATGAAGAGCGCCCTCCCCTTCACGTTCTCGATCGGGACCGTGCCCCAGAAGCGCGAGTCGTTCGAGTTGTCGCGGTTGTCGCCCATCATGAACAACTCGCCCGGCGGCACGGTGGGCGGCGTGTGGTTGTCCCGCGGCGTGTAGCCGGCGGGGTCCTCGCTCCACGACTCGTGCTTCACGTACGGCTCGACCTGCTTGACGCCATCCACGTACAGGTCCTTGTGCCGGATCTCGACCGTCTGCCCGCCCACCGCGACGCAGCGCTTGATGAAGTCCATGGACGGGTCGTCGGGCCACTGGAACACGACGATGTCGCCGGGCGCGGGCTTGCGGTAGCCCGGGAGCCGCCAGTCCGTGAACGGCACCTGCGCGCCGTACTCGAGCTTGTTCACGAACAGGTAGTCGCCCACGAGCAGCGTGTCGGTCATGGACTCCGACGGGATGCGGAACGCCTGGATGACGAACGTGCGCAGCAGCAGCGTGATGACCACCGCCCACACGATGGCCTCGAGGTAGTCGCGGACACTCGAACGCGGATTCGACATGGGGGCCGGCCTACCCGCGATCCACCTTGAGGACCGCGAGGAACGCCTCCTGCGGGACCTCGACGGTGCCGACCTGCTTCATGCGGCGCTTGCCCTCCTTCTGCTTCTCGAGGAGCTTGCGCTTCCGCGAGATGTCGCCGCCGTAGCACTTGGCGATGACGTTCTTGCGCATGGCGCCGAGCGTCTCGCGGGCGATCACCTTGCCGTTGATGGAGGCCTGGATGGCGACCTGGAACATCTGCCGGGGGATGAGCTCCTTCAACTTCTCGCACAGCGAGCTGCCGTAGCTGTAAGCCTTGTCGCGGTGCACGATCGCCGAGAGGGCGTCCACCCCCTCGCCGTTCAGCAGCACGTCGAGCTTGACCACGTCGGCCTCCTGATAGCCGTCGAACTCGTAGTCGAGCGAAGCGTACCCGCGCGAGACGCTCTTCAGGCGGTCGTAGAAGTCGAGCACGATCTCGCCGAGCGGCAGGCGGCACTCGAGTCGGATGCGATTCTCCTCGAGATACTCGGTGTTGCCGAAGATGCCGCGACGGTCCTGGCACAGCTTCATGATGTTGCCGAGGTACTCCTTGGGCGTGACGACGTGCGCCTTCACCATGGGCTCCTCGACCGACTCGATGTTCTGGACGGGCGGGAACGCGCTCGGGTTGTCCACCTTGGTGAACTCCCCGTTCGTGAGCAGCACGTGGTACATCACGCTCGGCGTGGTCGCGATGAGGTCGATGTTGAACTCGCGCCGCAACCGCTCCTGGATGATCTCGAGGTGGAGCAGACCGAGGAACCCGACGCGGAACCCGAAGCCGAGGGCGACCGAGGTCTCGGGCTCGTACTCGAGCGAGGCGTCGTTGAGACGCAGCTTGGCGAGGGCCTCCTTCAGGTCCTCGTACTGCTCGGCGTCGATCGGATAGAGCCCCGAGAACACCATGGACTTGGTCTCGCGGAACCCGGGCAGGGCCTCGAGGCCCGTCGTGCCCGCCAACGCGAGCGTGTCGCCGACGCGGGCGTCGGCCACCGTCTTGATGCCGGCGACCACGTAGCCGACCTGACCGGCCTTGAGCACGGGTTCGGACTCGAGCTTGAGGCGCAGGCGCCCGACCTCGGTGACCTCGTGCACGCTCCCGGTCGAGAGGAACTGGATGCGGTCCCCCGCCTTGAGCGAGCCGTCCACGACGCGCACGAGACAGACGACGCCGCGGTACTGGTCGAACTTGGAGTCGAAGATGAGCGCACGGAACGGTCCGTCGGGGTCGCCCGTGGGCGGCGGCACGTCGGCGATGACCTGCTCGAGCAGGTCGGCCACGCCCAGCCCGGTCTTCGCGCTGATGCGGCAGACGTGCTCGGCGGGCACCCCGGCGTGGTGCTCGATCTCGAGCGCGACGTCGTCGGGCCGTGCGGCCGGCAGGTCCACCTTGTTGATGCAACCGACGATGGTGAGGTCCTGCTCGGCGGCGAGGTAGTAGTTGCTGAGCGTCTGCGCCTCGATGCCCTGTGAGGCATCCACCACGAGGATCGCCCCCTCGCAGGCCGCGAGCGCGCGCGAGACCTCGTAGGTGAAGTCCACGTGCCCGGGCGTGTCGATGAGGTTGAGCTCGTAGGTCTTCCCGTCCTTCGACTTGTACTCCATGGCGATGGCGTGCGACTTGATCGTGATGCCCTTCTCGCGCTCGAGCTCCATGTCGTCCAGCACCTGCGCCTTCATCTGCTGAGGCGTCAGGGTGTGCGTGATCTCGAGCAGCCGATCGGCCAGCGTGCTCTTGCCGTGGTCGATGTGGGCCACGATGCAGAAGTTACGGATGTTCTGAAGACGGGGATCGCTCAAAAGTGCCGCCGCAGGCTGAGGCGCATGCCGAGTCCCGCGCCCCGGCTGGAATGGCCGGGGGGCGGACCGTCGGGAAGCGCCGGGTCGAACCGGAATTCCGCGTCGAATCCACGGAAGTTGGCATCCACGTAGGCGTCGATCAGGGCGTAGGCCACGATGGCCCCGAGCACCCATTGACGCCCCAGTCGCTGGTCCAGCCGGGCATTGTACTCGTTCACGAGCGCTTCCTCACGTGCCGCGTCCCCCGCGGCCCGCGCGGCGTCCAGATCGGTCAGCAGCCCCTCGAGCGCCCGGGTGTCGTCCACGATGCGGACGATGTAGAGCGCCTCGGCGCCAGCCACGGCGGCGGCCTTGAACCAGGCCCGGTTGTGGAACTGCCCCCAGCCCGGGATGAGGGCCGAACGCGCCATGACGAAGCGAGGTTGCTCGTGCCAGGGGGTCGGGCGATCGGGGCCTTTCGTGCCGCGCCGCTCCGGGACGGCCGCCCCGACCGTATCGGGGCGGACCGTGCCGACCGTGTCGGGGCGCACCACCGCGAGGGGATCCCGCACCTGCGCCCGCGCGGACGTGGGTGCGAACGCGAGCGCCGCCGTCACGAGGACGGCGGCGACGCGTGCGAAGAATGGCGGGAACGTGTGGGAATCGAACCCACCCCGGACGCCGAAGGCGCCCGGCACGAGGATTTGAAGTCCTGGGGGACCACCAGATCCCATTCGCTCCCGCATCATCGTACCGGTCGGTCCACCGGCTCGAGCCGGACCGCCCCCTTGCCCCTGCGCACCACCTCGCCCACGGGAGCACACCACACGCGACGCCGTGCGAGGCGCGCCTCGAACGCGGCCGCGCGACGCGGAGACACCGCCACGAGCAGCCCCCCCGAGGTCTGCGGATCGTACAGCGTCTTCGCCATCACCGGGTCCACCGCACCCTCGTCCACACCGGGCCGGAAGAACTGCCGATTGCGCGCGAGCCCACCCGGGTGGACGTCGGCCGCCACGAAGTCCAGCACCTCGGGCAGGAACCACGACCGCTCGGGACGCAGCACGAACGTGACGCCGCTCGCATCGGCCATCTGCGAGGCGTGCCCCATGAGACTGAAGCCCGTGACGTCGGTCGCCCCGCGGCAATCGCACGCGAGCGCGGCCTCGGCCGCGTCGCGATTGAGCGTCGCCATCTGGCGCGTGACGCGCTTGAGCGCGCTCGTCCCCAGTCGTCCCTGCTTGAGCGCGGTGGTGAGCACACCGGTGCCGAGTCGCTTCGTGAGGTAGAGACGGTCCCCGGCGCGCGCACCGCTGTTGAGCAGCAGGCGACGCCGCGCGGCGATCCCGGTCACCGCGTAGCCGAACTTGAGCTCGGGGTCGCGGATGCTGTGCCCGCCGACCACGCTCGCCCCCGCCTCGTGCACCTTGTCGAGTCCGCCCTGCAGGATCGCCGCGATCACGCCGGGCGCGAGCCCGTCGGCCGGGGCGCACAACAACGCGAGCGCGGTGAGCGGACGCCCCCCCATGGCGAACACGTCCGAGAGCGCGTTGGCCGCGGCGACCTGACCGTAGTCGTAGGGGTCGTCCACGATGGGCGTGAAGAAGTCCACGGTCTGGACCAGCACCTCGCCGCGCCCGTGCGCGTAGAGACCGGCGTCGTCGAGCGTCGAGGCGTCCACCAGCACGCGGCGGTCGCGCGGCGGCTGGCGCAGCGAGGCGAGCGCGGTCCGCAGGTCACCGGGGCCGATCTTGGCCGCGCAACCCGCCGCGGCGACGGTGGCGGTGAGGCGCACCCCGGGAACGGTCCGGCGCATGACGGAGGCCCTAGAGGTCGCGGCCCACGGCCACGCACTCGATCTCGACGCGCGCGCCCTTGGGCAGTCCGGCCACGGCGACGGTCGAGCGCGCCGGCAGCGATTCCCCGAACGCACGCGCGTAGACCTCGTTCATGGCGGCGAAGTCGTCCATGGTCTGCAGGAACACGGTCGTCTTGACGACGTCACCGAACCCCAGCCCGGCCCCACGCAGCACCGCCGCGAGGTTGCGCAGCACCTGCTCGGACTGCTCCTTCACGCCGCCCGCGACGAGCTCCCCCGTCGCCGGATCGATCGCGACCTGGCCGGCGGTGTACACCATCTTCTGCCCGCCGTGCAGTCGCACGACCTGCGCCTGCGAGTAGGGACCGATGGCCTTCGGGGCGTCCGCGACCTGGAGCGGGCTCTTCATGGCGGGGTTCTCCGACGTCACTCGACGGTGACGCTCTTGGCGAGGTTGCGGGGCTGGTCCACGTCGCAACCGCGCGCGACCGCGATGTCGTAGGCCAGCAACTGCAGCGGGATGACCGACAGGATGGGCTGCAGCATGGGGATGGTGGACGGCACGTAGAGCACGTGATCGGCGCGCGAGCGGATCTCCTCGTCGCCCTCGCTCGCGATGGCGATGATGCGTCCCTTGCGGGCGCGCACCTCCATCATGTTGCTCACGATCTTCTCGTACGCCGAGTCGCGCGTGCAGATGAACACCACCGGCATGTTCTCGTCGATGAGCGCGATGGGGCCGTGCTTCATCTCGGCCGCCGGATAGCCCTCGGCGTGGATGTACGAGATCTCCTTGAGCTTGAGCGCACCCTCGAGCGCGACCGGGAAGTGGAAGCCGCGGCCGAGGTAGATGAAGTTCTCGTGACGCGTGTAGCGCTCGGCGATGGCACGCACCGTGTCGCGCGCGGCGAGCGCGCGCTGGATGCGCTCGGGCAGCAGCGTGAGCTCACGCGCGATCTCGATGCCGTAGTCGCGCGACAGGCCGCGCACGCGGCCGAGCACCAGGGTGAGCAACGCCAGCACGGTGACCTGGCTCGTGAACGCCTTGGTCGAGGCGACCCCGATCTCGGGCCCCGCATGGATGTACACGCCACCGTCGGACTCGCGAGCGATGGTCGAGCCCACCACGTTCACGATGCCGAGCACCCGGGCACCCCGGCGCCGCGCCTCGCGCATGGCCGCCAACGTGTCGATCGTCTCGCCGGACTGCGAGATGACGAGCACGAGCGTGCCCTCGTCGAGGATCGGGTTGCGGTACCGGAACTCCGAGGCGTACTCGACCTCGACCGGGATGCGCGCGAACTCCTCGAGCATGTACTCGCCGATGAGTCCGGCGTGCCATGAGGTGCCGCAGCCCAGGATGATGATGCGGCGCACGTCGCGCAGCTGCTCGGGGGTCATGTTGAGGCCGCCGAGCTTGGCGAGCCCCTCGTCCACCAGCAGTCGTCCGCGGGTCGCGTTCCGCACCGCGTCCGGCTGCTCCATGATCTCCTTGAGCATGAAGTGGTCGTAGCCGCCCTTCTCGATCTGCGAGAGGTCCCAGTCCACGTCGTGGACCTCCTTCTCGACCCGCTCGTGGGCGATCGTGGCGGTGTGGAACCCGTCGCGCGACAGCACGGCCATCTCACCGTCGTCGAGGTAGATGACCTGTCGCGTGTGCTCGACGATCGCGGCGACGTCCGAGGCGAGGTAGTACTCCCCGTCGGCGATGCCGACCACCATGGGGCTGCCGTTGCGCGCCCCCACCAGCACGCCGGGCTCGCTCGCGGTCATGGCCACGAGGCCGTAGGTACCCTCGACGTCGCCCAGTGCGGCGCCGACGGCGCGCTCCAGCTTGAGCCCGCGCTTGAGGTACTTCTCGATGAGGTGGGCGAGCACCTCGGTGTCGGTCTCGGTCGTGAAGACGTGCCCCTCGGCGATGAGCGCGCTCTTGAGCGTCGAGTAGTTCTCGATGATGCCGTTGTGCACCACGGCGACGCGGCCCGCCTCGTCCACGTGCGGGTGGGCGTTCACGTCGTTGGGCTCGCCGTGCGTGGCCCAGCGCGTGTGCCCCATACCGCACGTCCCCTTGACGGGGTGCGTCAGCAGGCGCTGCTCGAGCGCACGCAACTTGCCGGCCGACTTGACGACCTGCAGTTCACCGCTCGTGCCGTGCACCGCGATGCCCGAGGAGTCGTAGCCGCGGTACTCGAGACGCTTGAGCCCCTCGATGAGGATGGGCAGCGCCTCACGATGCCCGACGTAGCCGACGATGCCGCACATGTCACGCCCTCCCGACCGGCGCCGCCAACGCGGCGCGGGCCTGCTCGACCAGCGCGCGCGTACCGGCCGCGTCGGGCGATTCCGCGATCACCCGGACCACGGGCTCGGTGCCCGAGGGCCGGACGTGCACCCAAGCCTCGCCGCGCGCGAACCGCAGACCGTCCACGGCATCGAGCGCCCACCCGCCGAACGTCGAACGCAGCCGCTCGGCGGCGCGCTCCCACGGCTCGTCCGGACGGTCGAGCTTGTCCTTCACCATCGTGTACGACGGCAGCGCATCCGCCAACTGGCGCAGCGTGGCCCCGCCGCGCATGGCCTGGGCGATGAGCGCCATGGCGACCAGACCGTCACGACCGTGATGGGCGGCCGGCAGGATCATGCCGCCGTTGCCCTCCCCGCCCGCGACGGCACCGCGCGCGTGCATGGCCTCGACGACGTGGGCCTCACCCACCGGCGTGCGGTGCAGCGGCACCCCGAAGCCCTCGCACACCGACTCCAGCATGCGGCTCGTACTGAGGTTGGTGACCACCGGACCGCGTTCGGTCTCCAACGCCACTCGCGTCCCGATCGCGACCGTGTACTCCTCGCCCAGCGGCACACCCGCGGCGTCCACGAACGCGGCGCGATCCGCGTCGGGGTCGCTCGCGATGCCGAGGTCGGCACCCGCCGCCACGACCGCACGCCCGAGCGCGCCGAGCGCGTGCGGCAGCGGCTCGAGCTCGCGCGTGAAACGACCGTCGGGTTCGCAGTCGAGCCTCGTCACGCGCGCACCGAGTCGTTCGAGCAGCGCGGGCAGTGCGACGCCGCCCACGCTGGCGCAGCCGTCCACGACGACGTGCAGGGCGCGCGCCCGGATGGCGGCGAGGTCGAGGTGGCGAAGACCGAGCACGCGCTCGAGGTGCCACTCCAGCGCGCCGTGCTCGTCACGCACGCGACCGACGCGGTCCCACGCCACCCACAGGTCGCGGTTCGTCTCGAAGCGCTCGCGCACCTCGCGACCCGCGGCGGGACCGAGGAACTCGCCGGCGGCGCTCAGGAACTTGAGCGCGTTCCACGGCGCGGGATTGTGGCTCGCGGTGAGGATGATGCCGCCCGCGGCGCGCAGGTGCTCGACCGCCATCTGCGTGGTGGGCGTGGTCGCGAGCCCGATGTCCACGACGTCGCGCCCGGCCGCGTTCACACCGGCGCACGCCGCGAGCCGCATGAGCGGGCCCGTGGTGCGCGCGTCGCGACCGAGCACGACGGGACCGTCGCCCGGCAGGGCGCGAGCGAACGCAGCGGCGAATCGCGAGACGATGGCGGGGTCGAGCGTCTCCCCGACGATGCCGCGCACCCCGGCCACGCTGATCATGAGCGACGACATGGCTGCCTCCGCGTCCGGCCGACCCACGGTCCGGGAATCGGAACGGGCCGGTGCCCGGCGGTGAAGCCCGGCACCGGCCCGGTCGGGCCTTCGGGGCGGCGCGCATCGCACCCGCGCGCGACGCCGTACCCGGAGGGATGAGGAAGTGAGAATGGAGCTGGTGACCGGAATCGAACCGGTGACCCCGTCATTACGAGTGACGTGCTCTACCAGCTGAGCTACACCAGCTCCGAACTGCGACCGGGCGTCCCGCAGGACGCTCGGGTGAGGATGGTGCCACCCCCCAGAATCGAACTGGGGACACCACGATTTTCAGTCGTGTGCTCTACCAACTGAGCTAGGGTGGCGACGTCTGGGGGTGGCCCCGAGGGGAACCACCGGACGGGAGTTTCTACCACGCCCCGCGAACGAGGGTCAAACCCCGACCGCGGGCCGAGTTGCGTCCCCGGCCCCGCCCTCAGGCCCCGGGGTCGCGGCGCCGGCGGTCGGGACGCGGTCCCCGCCGGTCGGTCGAACGGCGCCGGTCCTGGTTGTCCAGCACCGGCAGGGTCATGACGAGGGCCGACGACCACTCGTCCTCGATCCGGACGCGGATCTCGCCCCCGTGCTCGCGGACGATCTGGTGCGCGACCCCGAGCCCGAGCGCCGCACCCGCGATCGTGTCGCGCTCGGACGCGCCCCCCGCGACCGGCGTGGGCGTGAGCGAGAACGGGGCGAACAACTGCTCGAGCGCGTCCCCCGACTCGCGTGAGCGGTCGTGCACGACCTCCAGGCACACGAGCGCACCCGTGCGACGGGTCTCGACGCGGATGCGCCCGCCGAGCGGCAACTGCTCGAGCGCGACCGCGACGAGGTTGCCCACCACGCGCCGGATGCGCGCGGCATCGAGCAGCAGCGACGGCAGGTCGGGCGCGAAGCTCTTGACCAGACGCACGCGCCGACGCGCGAGTGCCTCGGACGAGGCGCGCAGGGCCTCCTGCGCGACGGCGTTGAGCGACTCCATGCGCATGCGAGCGGGTTCGAGACGCGCGTAGTCCTCGAGCTCGCCCAGTCGCGCACCGGCGCGCTCGCCTTCGCGAAGCGCGGCCTCGAGAGGCGCGCGCCGAGGGTCCTCGTCCGCCAGACCCGAGAGCAGGTCGGTGAGTCGCGTCACGAGCGCGGCGAGCGGCCCGCGCACCTCCGCGCCCACACGGCCGGCCATCTCGCCGAGTGTGGCGAGACGGTCCTGGTCGCGCAGTCGAGAGACAAGATCCTCCCGGCGACGTTCGAGTGCCGCGCGCTCCTCGTGAGCACGCGCATGGTCGAACAGCAACGCGGCCTGGTCGGTCAACGTGCCGAGCGTCTCGAGATCCCCGCCCTCCCACGCCGCGGCCACCGCGTCGCGCTCCACACCTTCCCAGACCGCGAGCACGCCGAGCGAGCGGCCGTACGCGACCATCGGCTGCAGCGTCCAGAGCGCGATCTCGCTCGCGCCCTCGACCGCCGCACCCGGCAGCGTGGCACCGCTCGAACCCGAGACCACGCGGCCGTCACGGGCGCAGACCTCGACCGCGTGCTGCAGCATGCGCGCCTGCACGTCGCGCGCAGGCGCAGGACCGTGCGAGACGTCGAGCCGCAGCGCACCGTCCTCGCGCACCCGCCACAGCGCGGCGTGCCGCACCGCGACCGACTGCGCGGCCAGACGCACGAGCGCATGCACACCCTCGGCGAGATGCCCCGCGCTCACCACGAGTCGCGCGAACTCGGCGACGGCCGCCGACTGGCGCGCGCGTCGTCGGGCCTCGGCCGCCAGCACCTGCGCGCCGAGCGCCGCCGTGGCGGAGGCCCCCAACCATTCGCTCCCCACCATGGCGCGCTCGGCAGGCACCGCACGCCAACCCGACACGAGCAACCCGTGCGGATGATCACCGCGGCGCAGGGGCACGACGCGCACCCACGCACAACCGTCCCACGGGGCACCGGGGCACTCGCCACCCGGCCCCTCGGCGATCGCCCCCGAACGCCACGCCATGTCGCACGCACCCTCGAGCGACTCGAACGGTGAGGCCCACGAGCGCACGCGCTCCTGCCCGGCAGGCTCCACGGGTGGCGCACGACGAGCGCGCGCGATGGCCTCGGCGAGCGTCCCCTCGGGCTCCCCCGACTCGAGGACGCGCCAACCCTCCAGAAGGCCCCGGCGATCGTCCGCGCGCACGATCCACGCCCGCTCCGCACCACCCGTGAGCGGG
>JBEGJG010000034.1:17408-20500 GCA_041184705.1 Candidatus Eiseniibacteriota bacterium | reverse complement strand
GATGGTGCCGGTCGGCGCGGGGCTCGTGGCGGCGGAGGGGGCCGCGGTGCCGTGGGCTCCGTGCGCGGGTGCGGCGGGGGCGGGGGCGCCGCCCTCGACCGCGATCGAGACGAGCAGGTCGCCGACCGGCACCATCTGTCCGGCCTCGGCGTGCAACGCGGCGATCGTGCCGGTGCGCGGGCTCGGGATCTCGACGGTCGCCTTGTCCGTCATGACCTCGACCAGCGGCTGGTCCTCCTTCACGGCGTCGCCGGGCTTCACGAGCCAGCGGACGATCTCACCCTCGGCCACACCCTCGCCGATGTCCGGGAGCTTCAGGTCGTAGTTCATGCGGGTCTCACTCCACGAAGGTGAACCGGCCGATGAGGTGCTCGGCCCGGTGGGTGCGCTCGCTGCGCTCGGTGAGCGCGGCGTACTCGGCGGCGAACTCGCGCTTGAAGCCCTCGTACGAGGCGTCGGACATCCAGCGGTCGGACAGCACGTAACGGTGCGGGTCCCGGGTGTCGCGCATGAGCGTGGTGCTCACGAACCCCGGGCTGCGGCGCAGCAGCCCCACCCACGGGCCGTCGGGCCGGTGCAGGGCCTCGAACTCGTCGAGCCGGTCGGGGCGCGCCATGTACTCCCACACGATGAGCAGCATGCTCAATAGCTCATGACGTGCTCGATCGCGGCGAGCACGCGCTTGGCGTCGGGCAGGTAGGTGTGCTCGAGCGTGTAAGGGAACGGCGTGTCGTATCCGGTCACGCGCAACACGGGGGCCTGCAGCGAGGTCAGCGCCTGCTCCGCGAGCAGCGCCGAGAGCTCGGCGCCGTAACCACAGGTGCGCGGGGCCTCGTGCAGGATGACCGCGCGGCCGGTGCGGCGCACGCTCTCCAGCACGGCCTCGTGATCGAGCGGCAGCAGGGTGCGCAGGTCGAGCACCTCGACGCTCCAACCGCGCCCGGCCGCCGCTTCGGCGGCCTCGACCGCGACGGGCACCATGGCGCCGTAGGTGAGGACCGTGAGGTGCTCACCCGCGCGGGCGGTGCGCGCCTTGCCGATCGGCACCGTGAACGCGCCCTCGGCCACGTCCTCCTTGATCTTGAGGTCGCGGTAGAGGCGCTTGGGTTCGAGGAGGATGACCGGGTCCTCGCCGCGCAGCGCCGAGAGCAGCAGGCCCTTGGCGTCCGACGGCGTGGACGGGATCACGACCTGCAGTCCCGTCGTGTGGCAGAAGTACGCCTCGGGGCTCTGCGAGTGGTAGAGCCCACCGCGGATGCCGCCACCGTAAGGCGCACGCACCACGACCGGGCAGGTGTACTGCCCGGCGGAGCGCCAGCGGAACTTGGCGAGCTCCGAGACGATCTGGTCGAACGCCGGGTAGATGAAGTCCACGAACTGGATCTCGGCCACGGGGCGCAGGCCGTAAAGGGCCATGCCGATGGCACCCCCCACGATGCCGTTCTCGGCGAGCGGGGTGTCGAGCACGCGCTCGGCGCCGAATTCGGCCTGCAGGCCCTCGGTGACGCGGAACACGCCACCATTCAGGCCCACGTCCTCGCCCAGCACCACCACGCGCGGGTCGTCGCGCAGGGCGATGCGCAGGGCATCGCTGAGGGCCTGGACCATGGTCATCTGGGGCATCGGGGATCCTCCGGGAAGGTCGCGACGGGGGAGCCTAGCCGAGCCGTCACGGGACCGGCAAACCCCGGCACGGGCGTGCCCCGGGGCCTGGACGTCCCGGTTCCCGCGGCGGGCACGCGGACGACGGTGCCAAGCGTGCATTAGTCTGGACAAATCCGTTCGTTAGCCTAGACTAACGATTCGATCGTCTCCCTACGTCCCGGGGTCCGCCATGGATCACAACCGTCCCGCCGCGACCCGCTCGCGCGAGAACTACCTCAAGGCCCTGCTGCAACTCGGCAGCGAGGCCCCCGTGCCCGTCTCGGTGCTCGCCCGCCACCTGCGGGTCTCGGCGCCGAGCGTCACCAACATGCTGGCGCGCCTCGCGAGCGAGCGACTGGTGGTCGTGGGGGCGCGCGGCGCGGCCCGGTTGTCACCGGCGGGGGAGCGGGCCGCGGCCCAGGTGCTCCGGCGCCATCGCCTGCTCGAGACCTTTCTGGTCCGGGTGCTCGAGCTCGACTGGAGCGAGGTGCACGAGGACGCCGAGGAACTCGAGCACCACGTCAGCGACCGCGTCCTCGAGGCTCTCGACCGGTTCATGGGGCACCCGAGCGAGGATCCGCACGGCCACCCGATCCCGGACCGGCAGGGACGCGTCGTGCGACGGGCGCTGTCGCCGCTCGCCGCGCTGCCCGCGGGGCGTGCGGCCGCGGTGCGCGAGGTGCGTGGCGGTGAGGATCGTGCGCGGTTGTCGCGCTGGAAGCGCAGCGGTCTCGTGCCGGGGGCGCGCGTGCGCATGGTGCAGGCGACGGAGGACGGTGTGTACACGCTCGAGGTGGGGGGCCGCCGCGTCGTGGCGGGCCGTGAGGGGTTGGACGGCGTGATGGTCGAGCGCCGCACGAGGGGGGCACGATGAGTCACGAGGACCGCTCGCTGTCCGAGATGAACCGCTCGGTGGACGTGCCGCGCACGCGAAACTGGTTCCGTCGTCTGCTCGCGTTCGCCGGTCCGGCCTACCTCGTCTCGGTCGGCTACATGGACCCCGGCAACTGGGCCACCGACATCGCGGGTGGCGCGCAGTTCGGGTACCAGCTCGTGTGGGTGCTCCTCATGAGCAACCTCATGGCGATCCTGCTGCAGACGCTGTCCGCGCGACTCGGCGTGGTGACCGGTCGCGACCTCGCGCAGGCCTGCCGGGACTACTACCCGCGCTTCCTGCGGTACCCGCTGTGGATCCTGTGCGAGATCGCGATCGTGGCGTGCGACCTCGCCGAGGTGCTGGGCGCGGCGATCGGTCTGCAGTTGTTGTTCGGCATCCCGCTCATCGTGGGCGTGGTGATCACCGTGCTCGACGTGTTCCTGCTGCTCGCGCTCTCGCACTACGGGGTGCGACGTCTCGAGGCGTTCATCATCACGCTGGTCGCCACCATCGGCGGGTGCTTCGCCATCCAGATGCTGCTGTCGAACCCCGACTACGCGGCCATCGTGAC
>JBEGJG010000034.1:0-17385 GCA_041184705.1 Candidatus Eiseniibacteriota bacterium | reverse complement strand
TCGGGACCACGGCGGAGGGGCACACCTCCGTGCTCGGATTGCACGACGCGTCGCTCTACATCGCGATGGGCAGAAGGGCAAGCGTGACGCGTGCCGACTCAACCTGGTGGACTCGGCCATCGCGCTCAACGCGGCGCTGTTCGTGAACCTCGCCATCCTCGTGCTCGCCGCGGCCACGTTCCATCGCCACGGTTTCCATGACATCGGCAGTCTGCGTGAGGCGCACCGCATGCTCGAGCCGTTGCTGGGCAGCGGACTCGCCCCGGTGCTGTTCGCACTCGCGCTGCTGTGCGCGGGGCAGGCCAGCACGGTCACGGGCACGCTCGCAGGCCAGATCGTCATGGAGGGCTTCCTGCGCATCCGCATGCGCCCGTGGCTGCGCCGACTCGTGAGCCGCAGCCTCGCGATCGTCCCCGCGGTGGTCGTCATCCTGTGGAAGGGCGAGTCGGGCGTGGACGAGCTGCTGGTGCTCTCGCAGGTCGCGCTCTCGCTGCAGCTCTCGTTCGCCGTGGTGCCACTCGTCACGTTCACCAGCGACCGTCGTCTCATGGGTGACTTCGTGAACCCGGCCTGGGTCAAGGGGCTCGCGATCGTCGTCACATTGATCATCGCCGGCCTCAACGTGAAGCTGGTGTGGGGCACGGTCGGCGCGTGGATCTCGCCGGCGGCGAACGCGTGGTGGGCGTGGGGCATCGTGATGCCGATCACGATCGGGCTCGGGGCGCTGCTCGGCTATCTCGTGCTCACCCCGCTGCTCGTCCGAGGCTGGCCCGCCATGGAGCCGGTTGCGCCCGCGGCCCGTCCGGGTGCGGTCGGGGGCGTGGAGCCCGAGGCCCCGCGCTGGGAGTCCGGTCCGCATCGTCGCATCGCGGTCGCGCTCGAACTCAACGAGGCCGACGACAACATCATGCAGTTCCTGCTGCGCGCCCGGCTGCAGCCCGAGGTCGAACTCGTCCTGGTGCACGTGGCCGAGAGCGCGGCGAGCCGCTGGCTCGGGGAGCGCAGTCTCGACAGCGAGAGCCGTGAGGACCGCGCCACGCTCGAGTCGCTGGCGCGCGAGTTCACCGACCTCGGTCTGCGGACCTCGGTGAGGCTCGGGCACGGTGACCCCGCGCGCGAGATCGCGCGCATCGTGGCCGAGGAGCGCGCCGATCTGCTGGTGACCGGTTCGCACGGCCACAGCGGGCTCTCCGACATGGTGCACGGGGCCACGGTCTCGGCCGTGCGCCACCTCGTGACCTGCCCCGTGCTCACCGTCCCGCCCCGGCGCCGGGCCTGAGTCCGCGCGGCCGCGTTCCCCCGGGGGGGGTGGGCGGCGGCCCCGCGGCTAGACTGCCCGGCCCGGCCCGACACACGGGCCGCTTCCCGCGAACGAACCGGCCGCGCCGGCGAGGCCCCTGTGAGTCTGACTCTGTACCATGGTCGTCTGGACGCGACGGTGTCCGAGGTGGTGGATGCCGGCGACCTGCTGCCGCACTTCGAACTCGCCGCCCTCGCCGTGCTCGAGGGCGAGGAGCGTCCGGGCGAGGAGCCCGCGGTCCGTCGGCGGTTCCGCTTCGAGGGCATCCGCACGCGCGAGCACCGCGGCGCTCTGCTGCTCGACCCGGGTGAGCTCGAGCGGGCCTCGAGCGCCGGCCTGCTGGGTGGCGGCGACGAGGTCTTCCTCTCGACCGTGTGGGACGACGAGTTCGAGCCGTACCACGGTCGCGTGGACGCGCAGCACGCCGACCTGCGCGATCCCCCGCCGCTCGGGCTCGCCGACTGGATGGCCGAGACGAACTGCGTGCTCGCGATCGGCGACGGCGGCGCACTCAACTACGCCACGACCGATCACGACCTGCACGAGCGCCTGCAGGCGCGCTTCCGGGTCGCTCGCCGGTGAGCGGGGAGCCGCCCGCGCCGCGGCTGGCGTCCCTCGACCTCGAGGGGCCCGCGGGTCGCATCGAAGCCCTGTTGCAGGAGTGGGAGGGCGCCGAACCACCGTTCGTGGCGGTGGTGTGCCATCCGCATCCGCTCTACGGTGGGACGTTGCACAACAAGGTCGCGCACCGGCTCGCGGCCACGCTGCACGCGCGCGGCGGTTCGGTGATGCGCTTCAACTTCCGTGGCGTGGGGCGAAGCGAGGGCACGCACGATCGCGGGCAGGGCGAGTTGGACGATGCGCGCATCGTGCTCGCCGAACTGCGGCGTCGTCATCCGGGGGTGCCCGCGTGGGCGGCGGGCTTCTCGTTCGGTTCGTGGGTCGCCTCGCGGCTCGCCGCGTCGGACCCCGCCGTGGAGCGACTCCTCCTCATCGCGCCGCCCGTGCACACGCAGACGTTCGAGGAGATGCGCACGAGCGCGGTGCCCAAGTTGGTCGTGCAGGGCACCGCCGACGACATCTGCCGTCCCGAGAACCTCGCGCGCGTCTATCCGGAGTGGGCCGAGCCGAAGCGTCTGGTCGAGGTGCCCGGCGCCGGGCACTTCTTCGATCGCCAACTCGCCGAGCTCGCGGCCGCGATCGAGTCCGGGATCGCGGGCTGAATCAGCGCACGATCGCGACGCGACGCGCGGTGACGGGGCCTCCGTCGAGCGCGAGCCGCGCGAAGTAGAGCCCGCCCGGGAGCGCACGGGGGATCGCCGCCTCGAGCGTGTGCGTGCCGGGCTCGAGCGGGCCGCGCCACAGCGTCGCCACGCGGCGACCCGCGACGTCGTGCAACGACCACTCGGCACGGATCGCGCGCGGGGTGCGCAGCGCCTGACGGAGCGCGTCGTGCGCCGGGTTGGGCCACGTCGCGCCCAGGGACACGGCGGCACTCGAGCCGGGCTCGACCGCGGTGACCGGTGCGGCCGGGTCGAGCACGCGCACCTCGTCCACCCACCATCCGCCGCCACCCACGAACAGGTCGCTGCTCATGCGGAAGCGCACGCGCACCGGACCCGGTGCGAAGGCCGACAGGTCCACGCGCTCCTCGGTCCAGTCGGATCGGCGGCCGCTCCAGCACGCCGCGCCCTGCGGTAGGCCCTGGTCGGCGACGCGCGCGCCGTCCCACGCCATGAACGCGTTGGCGGCCTCGAGGTCGAAACGGTGACGGAACGTGAGCGCGGTGCCCGGCCCCACGTCGTAGATCAGTGGACTCGTGAGCGCCGCGTCCTGGTAGGGACCGTAGGGCACCGTGTCGCGACCGCAGTGCCAGGCGCCCGAGCCGGACGGTGCTCCCGCGTCGGCCACCACGCGCCACTCGTCGCGACGGTTGAACCGCACCGCGCCGTGCGTCCATGGCGACGGGTTCCAGAAGTCGTCGCGCGCCGCGCGTCCCACCACGAGCGTGTCGAAGCCGGGGTTCGACCACGCGAGGTGCCGCAGGGCCGAACGGTCACGCGCGCCGAACCGGTACGCGATGCGTGCGCCGGGGGCGAGGCCCGCACCCAGCGACACGGTGAACGAGTCGCGGCCCGCGGGTGTCGCGGTGATCACCATGACCGGGGCGCCGTTCACCGCGACCTCGCACCACACCGAGTCGAGCCCCGAATCGTCGCGCACGCGCGCGAGCAACGTCTGCGGCAGGCGTGTGGCCGCCTGTGTGCGGAGCGCATGGTGCTCGATCGTCGGTGGGGTGGCGTCGGGTCGCGTCCACCACGCGAAGGGGCGGCTGTGCGCACGGTCGGGCAACTCGCTGACGACCCCGGGCACGTCGGCCTCGGCGCGGAAGAAGTACTCGACGCGCGTGCCCAGGGGCTGTGCGGGCACGGTGACCGCGAACGAGTCGGGCCCCACGGCGACCATCGGGGACAGCGTCCACGAGTCGAGCGACGAGGTGCGCCACCAGAACATGGCGCCGTTCGCGCGCAGTCGGACCGGCACGCCGCCGCGCTCCTCGGTCACGCGCAGCGTGAGCGTGCGCGGCGACGACGCGTCCTCGGTGTCGCCGAGGGGCTCGTGGGCGAGCCGCAGACGGCCCGGTCGGGAGTCGAGCGACACGTCCGCCACCATGCGGCCCTCGGTCGCAGCGGCGATCGTGGTGGGGAACGCGGCGCGGATGCCCGCGAGCTTGGCGAGGTCGGCGGGCGTGGCGTCCACCCCGTTCGGCGTGACGAGCACGAACGCCACGCGCACCGTGTCGGGGATGCCGTCGGCCACGGGGATGCGTGCACCGTTCGCGGTGACGAGGTCGGACACCGCGAAGCGTCGCGCGGGTCCGCGCGCGACGATGCCCGCGGTGGGATCGCTGTAGGGCAACCACGGTCCGGCGGGCGTGAACGCCGCGGTGTCGGGGATGACGAGGAGCGAGTCGGTCTCGGCCGCGCCCCGCAATCCCATGAGGTACTGGTCGAGCGGACCGAAGCGCGCGATGGGTGCGTCCATGACGAACGAGTCGGGGCTCGCCTCGCGCCAGTCGGCGCCCTCCATGAACGAGCCGTCGGCGTCGAGGAAGAAGCTCCAGTGCTGGAACGACCGTCCGAGCAGCGCGTCCTGCACCAACGGGTAGGCGAGCCAGCGGTGCCCGAACTCGTGCGCGAGCACGTCCTGCGTGATGTAGTTCGGCAGCCCCGCCACCTCGCCCGCCGGATCGTCGGGGTAGCGGTGCAGACCGTTCATGGTGAGCACGGTGTGCAGTCGCGGCGGCAGCCCGAGTGCGGCGTTGAGGTCGAAGGGCTCGAGCCCGATCCCCGCGACGTCGTTGCGCGTCAGCCATGCTGCCGCGAGGGCGCCGGGCGAGCCGAGCCATTGGTCGAGGCCGCTCGCGAGCCACACCGCCAGCATGTCGTACGAGTCGTCGTGCGAGCGCTGGAACGCGCGCGCCACCGCGGCCACGTCGAGGTTCGACGCGCCGTTCTTGTCGAGGAACCGGAACGTGCCGTCGTCCTCGAGCACCGCGATCCCGTTCACGTCCCGCGAGTGCGTGGTGCGAGCGATCGTCACCGCCGTGCTCGCCGCGCGCTCGGCGTGCCACTCGAACGTGCCGTGCAGGGCCTCGAGGTGCGTGCCGCAGGCGTGATCGATCGGCGTGCGCGCGGGTGCCGGTGCGAGCGGCGCCAGCGGGGGCCGCTCGCGGGCCGGTGCGAGCGGTGCGGCGTGCGCGAGCACGGCCGCGCTCGCGCACATGCACGCGATCACGGCCCGCAGGGCCGACCGCGGGACGCGGCGGCGACGGGTCGGGAGAGGGGGGTTCACGTCCCTTCCAGTCTATCGAGTGCCCATGAAGGGAACCACGGCGGACGCGGATTCCGGGGCCGCTTCCGTGCGCGGGATTGCATCCTGCACGGTCCGGGTGCGGGGTTCCTCCGCGTCGAACCTCGACGTGGCGCGAACCGTGCACGGTGTGTACGCGGGATCGGGCGGGAGCACGCGACCTCGCGACCGTCCGATGACGTCGGGGCTGCGTGCTATAGTGCGTCGTCCTCACACCACCGGGAGAGTGCGTGAACCTCGATTGGCACCGCCTCAAGGCGGTCGTGCTGGAGAGCGACGACTGGGGGTTGTGCGCCTGGGTGCCCGACGATCGCGCCCATCGCGCGCTCGCGCTGCTGCCCGCGTTCCGTACCCCGGCCGGTCTGCGCTACGGCCGCTCCACGCTCGAGACCGCCGAGGACGTGGCGGCCCTCGCCGAGGTGTTGCGTGAGGTGCGTGGCGGTGACGGCTTCCCGGCCGTGTGGCAGGCGAACACGATCGTCGCCAATCCCGACTTCGGACGTCTCGTGCCGCCGCTGTTCCCGGCCGACACGCTGCCCCTCGTGGAGGCGCCCGAGTTCCCGGCGCGCTGGGAGCGACCGGGGTTGTGGGAGGCGGTGCGCCGCGCCGAGACCGACGGTGTGTGGTGGGCCGAACTGCACGGGCTGCATCACCTGCCCGCGCACGAGTGGTTGCACGCGCTGCGTCGCGGGCAGGACGACGCGCGCCGCGCGCACGAGCAGTCGAGCCCGGTCTGCCTCGCGGTCGAGGGCAGCGGCGAGTACGACGGTCGCGAGCCGCGCGAGACGCGTGCCCAGGACATCCGCCGCGCCATCGAACGCTTCCGCGTGCTGTTCGGGCGCGTCCCCACCAGCTTCTGTCCGCCGGACTACCGCTTCGACGCGTGGTTCGAGGGGGAGGCGGCCTCGCTCGGGCTCACCACGTTCCAGGGCAAGGCCGAGCAGCAGGCGCCGCGCTGGTTGCAGTTGCTGCGACGGGGTTGGCTCGGCATGCGGTTCCCGCAGCTCGAGGACGGGCGCTTCCACCTGCCGCCGCGCATCGCGTTCGAGCCCGGGGGGGATGCCGCGGCTCCGGGGCCGCGCGGACTCGACGCGGCGCTGCGCCGCACGCGCGAGGCGTGGGCGCAGGGCCAGCCCGCGATCGTGAGCAGTCATCGCATGAACTACGCGCACCTCGACGCGCCGTGGTCGGCGGCCAGCCGGCGTGCGCTCGGCGAGCTGCTCGCACGGCTCGCCGCCGACGGGGCGGTGTTCCTCACCGATCACGAGGTGCGCCAGCTCGTCGAGCGCGCGTGGTCGGTGCGCGAGTTGGGCGGGCGAGGGGTGCTGCTGCGCCACTACGGCGTGCCGCGCGAGTCGTTGTCGTTCGCCGCACCCGAAGGCGTCACGGGCGCGTTGCTGCGCGGACCGCACGACGATGCGCGCGCCGAGGTCGCGGTGAGCGACGGCACGGTGGTGGTGCGCGTCAACGTGGGCGAGTACGTGCTCGAGTGGACCCGCGCATGAGTGAGCCCGTGCGTCGTTCGCTCTGGCGGCGGTTGACCTCGGCCCCCACGGGGCGCTTCACGCCGTGGAAGTTCAACTGGCTCGCGAACCGCGGCATGCTCAGCGCGATCGAGCGCGTGCGTCACCATGCGCACGGCGACCTGCTCGACCTCGGCTGCGGCTCCAAGCCGTTCGCGCCGTTGTTCGCCGGACGCGTGCGACGCTACTGGGGCACCGACCTCTCGGTCTCGCGCTACCTCGGCGATGCGCGACCCGAGGCGTTCGCGACCGCGACCGCGCAACCGTTCCGCGACGGCTCGTTCGACACCGTCGTCGGGTTCTCGATGATCACCTACCTGCCCGAGCCCGGTCGCATGCTCGCCGAGGCGCATCGCGTGCTGCGCCCGGGGGGCGTGCTCATCGTCGAGTTCACGCAGATGGTCCCGCTGCACGACGAACCGTGGGACTTCTTCCGGTTCACGCGCTACGGCGCGGCGCACCTGCTCGAGCAGGCCGGCTTCGAGCCGGTCGAGTTCGTGCCCGTGGGCGGGCTGTGGGCGCGCGTCGGGCTGAGCACCATCGCCCGCCTGCAGCGCCTGAACCGTGGTCCGACGCGCATCCTCACCGAGCTCCCGGTCCGCGTGCTCTACACGCTGGTGCAGTTGGTGTGCGCGGGGCTCGATGCGCTCACCGGGGACGGTCGCGAGGTGTTGGCGCACGTCGTGGTGGCGCGCCGCCGCGGTTGACCCGGGCGGCGGCGGCCGCCTAGCCTTGAGGCATGGAACGCCTACCCGCCCCCGCGCCCGTCGTCCGGACCATCCCCGAACTCCTCGAGTACGCGGCCGAACGCCACGGGGAACGCCCGTACCTGCTGCGGTTCAGCGCGGGGCGTTGGCAGGGCTACTCCTACACGGCCGCGGCGCGCGCGGTGCGCGCGTTCGCCGTGCTGCTCGAGCGCGAGGGTGTGCGCCGCGACGTGCGCGTGGCGTTGCAGGCCGACAACCGACCGGAGTGGGGGCTCGCCTACCTCGCGATCCTCTCGCTCGGCGCGGTCGTGGTGCCGGTGGACGCGCTGCTCAAGGAGCACGAGGTCGGCGAGATCCTCGCTTCGTCGGAGGCGAGTCATGCGATCGTCGATGCGCGTCACCTCGCCGTGGTCGAGGCCGCGCGTGCCGCACGCCGACCGTCGCTGCGCATGATCGCGCTCGACGCGCACCCGACCCATCCCACCTGGGAGCAGTCGCAGCGCGAGCACGCCGCCGCTCCGCCGCGCGCAGCCGTCGGTCACCCCGACGACCTCGCGGTCATCATCTTCACCTCGGGCACGACCGGACAGGCCAAGGGCGTCATGCTGACGCACCACAACCTGCTCAGTAACGTCGAGGTGGTGGGGCGCACGTTCGAGTTCGACCATCGCGACCGGTTCCTGAGCATCCTGCCGTTGCATCACACGTTCGAGTCCACCGGCGGGCTGCTGTGCCCGATGCGCGTGGGGGCGAGCGTGTGCTACGCGCGCGGGCTGGCTTCGAAGGAGCTGCGCGAGGACATGGTGTCGAGCGGCGCCACGCTGTTCATCGGTGTCCCGCTGCTCTACGAGAAGCTCATGACGGCGATCGAGAAGGGCATCGCCGACGCCCCGCTGCCCGCGCGGCTCATGGCCCGCGGCATCCTCGGGATCGTGCGACTCGTGCGTGTGACCACGGGGTTGCGCATCGGCCACGTGCTCGCCCGCCCGCTCCGTCGCAAGGCGGGTCTCGACCGCCTGCGCATCTTCGTG
Organism: Candidatus Eiseniibacteriota bacterium; assembly: GCA_041184705.1. Classification (GTDB taxonomy): domain Bacteria; phylum Eisenbacteria; class RBG-16-71-46; order RBG-16-71-46; family RBG-16-71-46; genus JAIOPA01. Next base: position 8,951 of record JBEGJG010000034.1, on the reverse strand, counting down.
ACCGGCGCGGCGCCGTTCGCGCCCGCGGTGTTCTGGCGCTACATCGACCTCGGCTGGCCCATGCTGGAAGGGTACGGGCTCACCGAGACGTCCCCGGTCGTGTGCGCGAACCGCCCGCAGAACCCGCTGCCGGGTGCGGTCGGCTGGCCCATGGCGGGGATCGAGGTGCGCATCGACCGTGCGGACGAGGCGGGCGACGGCGAGATCCTGGTGCGGGGGCCGAACGTGATGAAGGGCTACTGGCGTCAGCCCGAGGCCACGGCCGAGGTGCTGCGCGACGGTTGGTTCCACACCGGCGACCTCGGGCGCGTGCTGCCCGACGGCCGAGTGCGCATCACGGGACGTCTCAAGAACATGATCGCGACCGCGGCCGGCAAGAAGATCTACCCCGAGGAGATCGAGGTGCGGTTGGCGAACTCGCCCTACGTGCTCGAGGCCGTGGTGGTGGGGGGGCGCGACGCGAGCGGCGAGCGCGAGGAGGTGCACGCGCACGTGTTCCCGGACCGTCCCGCGCTGGAACTGCTCGCCCGCACGCAGGGTCGCGCCTGCGACGACGCGTTCGTGGAGGCGACCGTGAAGGCCGAGGTCGAGGCTCGTTGCGAGGTGCTCGCCTCGTACAAGCGCGTGAGGCGCGTGTTCGTGCGGCGCACCGAGTTCGCGAAGACGACGACGGGCAAGATCCGTCGCGGTCCTGCGATGCTCGAGGAGTCCGTCTAGCCGGGACTCAGGGCTTCGCGTCGGTCCGCGACTCGAGGCGCTCCGAGGTCCAGACCACACCCTCGCCGGGGGTGAGCTCGAACCGGTGACGCATGCGCAGCGGGCCGTGCGTGTAGGTGCCGCCGCGCCACGACGACTCGCGATCGATCCCCGCCACGCGCCACTCGAGCTGGAACGGACCGTCCTCCTCGCTTCGCACCACGAGTCGCACCGTGGTGTCGGGGGCGAGACGCTCGATCGCCCACGCGTGCCCGTGCACGCTCACGCGCATGCGTTCCAGCGTGGCGCCGGTGCGGTTGCGGAACACCAGCTCGTCACCGCCGCGCGCCCGCCAGCGGTCGTGCTGCGTCCAGCCGTACCAGGCCGCCACCACCACCAGTGCGAGCAGGAGCCAGCGTCCCATGCGTCCTCCGAGTCGCGCGGCGCGTCCGTCGCGCCCTGCGCGCGTGCAGCATCGGGACGGCCGCGGGTGCGGTCAAGCCCCGTCGTCAGTCCGGGGTGGGGCCCTCGCCGCGCCGCCCCTTGGCCTCCTCCGACAGTCCCACCTCGCGCACCGGGCCCTCGGGCGTGCCGCGGAACGCCACCAGGAACGACAACGCGGCCACCAGATAGAGCGCGGCGGTGACCTGGAACGGGGCGGCCGGCCCCCACGCCGCGCTCACCGCCCCGGTCGCGGTCGCCGAGGCGGCCCAGCCGAGGTTCCAGAGCAGGTTGTTCAAACTCGTCGCGCGCGCACGCAGGGCGGGCGGCAGCACCTCCATGATGAACGCCTGCATGAGCGGGGTGGAGGCCTGCATGAACGTGGCGCGCATCCAGAACGCGATCGCGGCGAGCGACAGGTGGCGTTCCACGCCCAGCGTGAGCAGGAACGGTAGCGAGAGCAGCTGCGCGGCGACCGCCGTGCGGAGTTTGCCGAATCGTCGTGCCACCGCCGGTGCGGCGAGCGTGGCCAGTGCGGTGAACACCTGCGCGGTCCCGAGGATGCCACCGATGGTCGCGCTGTCGCTGTCGAAGCGCTGCTCGAAGTACAGGTTCATGAACGGGATGACGAGCCCGGCGCCCGCCCCGATGAGCAGGGCGTTGAGCGCGATCGGGGCGAGTCGCGCGACCTCGTGCGGGGGGTGGGCGGTGTCGGACCGCACGTGGCGCTCCTCGCGCAGGCCGCGCAGCGCGAGCAGGGGCAGCACCGCGGCGGCGGTCGCGAGCGCGCCGAGCACGAGCGAGCCGCGGAACGTGTCGAGCCGCGAGGCGTCGGGGAACAGCGCACCGAACAGCGGGGGGAGCAGTCCGCCCACCGTGTTGCCGAACACGCCCGCGAGCAGTGCGCACGCGAAGAACGCGCTGAACAGGTGCGTGCGTTCGCGCGGCGTGGAGTGCTCGGTGAGGAAAGGTGCGGCCGCGATCTGGAACAGCGCCTGCCCGGCACCCGCCACGAACCCCGCGGGGAGCAGCAACGGTCCGGTGCCGGCCGCGGCCCGTGCGAGGTGGCCCAGCGCGTCGAGGGCGGCCCCCAGCATGAGCGTGCGACGCCGTCCCCAGCGGTTCGCGAGCCGACCCGCGGGCAGGGCGGCCACCACCATGCCGATGCCGCCGGCGGCGATCGCCTGTCCGACCCGGCGTTCGTCGGCGCCCGCCTCGACGAGCGCGAGGTTGAACAGCACCGAGAAGATGCCGTGCCCGGTCCAGAGCAGGAACTCGGCCCCGATGTAGAGGCGCGCCGGCCGCGAGAAGCGTGCGGCGGCGTCGCGGAAGTCGTTCCAGACCTCGCGCCACGGCGTCATCGGGTGGCCTCCGTGCCGCGTGGGGTGCGTGTCGGTGTGCAGGGATGACAAGACGAAGGGCGGCGGTCCGAGGACCGCCGCCCGAGGATAACAGCCCGTGTGGGATCAGCCCACGGAGTCCAGCATGGCCGTGTCCACCGTGTGCCCGTTCGTCTCGGCGCCACGACGCACGAACGGCTCGAACGCGGCGGGGGTGAGGGCGATGAGCAGGCGGGCCTCGACGTCGCCCGCGTTCTCGATGGCGTGCGGCACGCGGCCGTCGAAGTGGCAGGAGTCACCGGCCTCGAGGATGAGCACGTGCTCGCCGCAGGTGAGGCTGATGCGGCCGTCGATGCAGAGGACGACCTCCTCGCCGTGGTGGAAGTGGCGCTTGTCGCTCATCGCGGCGCCGACCGGCAGGTCGCACTGGAGCATCTCCAGGTTGCGACGCGGCTGGGCCGACATGACCTCGACGCGCGACGTGTTGCCGTTGACCGTCATGTGCGGACGCTCGCCCTTGCGGACGACGTACGGCACCTGATCCTCCTCGACGACGAGGTACGCGACCGAGGTTTCGAGCGAGCGCGCGAGGTCCTGGAGCGTCTGGAGCGAGGGGGACGTACGGTTGTTCTCGACCTGGCTGACGAAGCCCTTGGACAGGCCGGTCGCCTCGGCGAGCTGCTGCACGGTGAGACCGCGGCGGAGCCGCAGGTCGCGGATCTTACGACCCAACTGCATGGAGTCACCTCCGGGGAGAGGGGGGAGAGAGAGAGGAGTGACGAATCCAAGTTTAGGAACGTGTTCCGGGAGGGTCAACGGTCATCGAACGAAAGGACACCTCCACGCACCCGATCGGAGGGAATCGGTTGCGTCTCGCAATACATCGCGTCGTCACACGGGGATGCGGTGGGTGGCGGATTGCATTCGGCACGCCTGACGCGACGAAGTTCGATGGGTGCGAACGTTTCGCACCGGGGCGGTCGTGGGCACGCGGTCGCGGACGGGCCTGCGAGCGGCGGCGGCCCATGCTGCGGGGCCCTACCGCACGCGAGACGGGCTCAGGCCGGGTTCGTCGGGGAGGCCGACGCGGGGGCCTCGCCGAGGTACTGCAACTGCACGAGCCGCTTGTAGAGCCCGCCCTGCGCCATCAATTCGGCGTGTCGTCCCGACTCGCGCACGCGGCCATGGTGCAACACCACGATGCGGTCCACGTCGTGGATGGTTGAGAGACGGTGCGCGATCACGAGCGAGGTGCGCCCCGTGAGCAATCGGCGCAGTGCGGACTGGATGAGGCGCTCGGTGTGCGTGTCCACGCTCGAGGTCGCCTCGTCGAGCACCAGCAGCGCGGGGTCGCGCGCCAGCGCGCGTGCGAACGCGAGCAGCTGCTTCTCGCCCGACGACAGCGTGGCCCCGCGCTCACGCACCTCGGCGTCGTACGCCCCGGGCAGGCGATCGATGACGGCGTCGGCGTGGACCTCGGCCGCGGCCGCGCGCATGCGCTCGGGGGTGACGTCGGGGTCGCCGAGCGTGAGGTTGCCCGCCACGGTGCCGCTGAACAGGAACACGTCCTGCAGCACCAACCCGATGCGACGACGCAGCGCGGCCGGATCCCAGTCGTGCAGCGGACGACCGTCCACGCGGATCGTGCCCCGCTGCGGCTCGTAGAAGCGAAGCAGCAGGCTCACGAGGGTGGTCTTGCCCGAGCCGGTCGCGCCCACGATGGCGAGCCGCTCACCGGGTTCGAGCGTGAAGCTCACGTCCTCGAGCACCCAGTGCTCGCCCGTGTAGGCGAACCACACGCGGTCGAACTCGATGCGCATCCCGTTCGCGCTCGGGGAGCCGACTTCGGGGGTCGCACGGGGCGCACTCGCCGCGACGGCCGACGCGCCCGACGCGGCGGTCGTGTGCCCGGGCGCGGGCAGGTCCACGGCGGCCGGGTCGGCGGGCGTGTCGAGCAGTTCGAAGATGCGCTCGGCGGCCGCCATGGCCTGCTGCAGGATGCCGTACTTCTCGGACAGGTCCGAGAGCGGGCGGAAGAAGCGCTGCGTGTACTGGATGAACGCCACCAGCGTGCCGAGCGTGATGCCGGTCCACATGACCTGGCGTCCGCCGTACCAGACGATGAGCGCGAGCGCCATGGCGCTGACGAGTTCGAGCAGCGGGAAGAACACGGCGTGGTAGTGGTTCGCGCGCAGGTTCGCGTCGCGGTGGTCGGCGTTCACGTCGCGGAACGCGGCGTGGTTGCGGGCCTCGCGACCCAGCATCTGCACCGTGCTCATGCCGCCGAGGTTCTCGTTCATGAAGCCGTTCAGTCGCGCGAGGCACGAGCGCACGTCGCGGAACGCGCTCCGCACCTTGGACCGGAACGTGAGCGTGACGAGGATCATGAGCGGCAGCACCGAGAACGTGACGACCAGCAACTCCACGTTGAGCCGCGCCATGGCGATGACGATGCCGATGAGGATGAACAGGTCGCCGAACAGGGCGTCGATGCCGGCCGTGAACAACTCGTTGAGCACGTCCACGTCGTTCGTGACGCGGGTCATGACCTTGCCGACCGGTTGGCGGTCGTAGTACGAGGCCGGCAGTCGCTGCAGGTGGCGGAAGACCTGCGCGCGCAGGTCGCGCATGAGCGCCTGCCCCACGCGCTGCATGATCTGCAGCTGCAGGTAGCCGAGTCCGAAGCCCAGCAGGAGGGCCGACAGGTAGGCGAGCGCGATGCGGTCGAGCTGCCACAGGTCGCGGTGGCGGATGCCGACGTCGATCGCCTCCTTGGTGAGCCACGGGTAGGCGAGCTGCACCGCGGCCGCCGCCAGCGTGACGAGCACGGCGAGCGCGATCGCCCCCGCGTACGGACGCAGGTACGGCAGCAGCCGCCGCACGAGGCGGTGGTCGTAGGCCCGGCCCGGGCGCTCGTCGGTGTCGTCCGCGCTCACGAGGCCGCGATCTCCGCTTCGAGCTGTTGGGCGCGGTTCAGCGCGGCGTAGTGCCCGCCCAGCGCGAGCAGCTCGTCGTGTCGTCCACGCTCGACCACACGGCCGTGCTCGAGCACCAGGATGAGGTCGGCCTCGCGCACGGTGCTGACGCGGTGCGAGACGATGAGCGTGGTGCGCTGGCGCATCTCGCCACGCAGGCCCTGGAGGATGGCCTCCTCGGTCTCGGTGTCCACGTTCGAGAGGCAGTCGTCGAGCAGCAGCAGCGGGGCGTCGCGCAGCAGCGCGCGCGCGATCGCGGTGCGCTGGCGCTGGCCGCCCGAGAGCGTGATGCCGCGCTCGCCGATCCGCGTGTCGTAGCCCGCGGGGAACCCCGACACGTCGTCGTGCAGACGGGCGAGCACGGCGGCGCGCTCGACCGCGGCGCGCTCCTCGGTGGGCACGCCGTAGGCGATGTTCGCGCCCACGGTGTCCGAGAACAGGAACGGTTCCTGCGGCACGCTGGCGACCTGCGCGCGCAACCACTCCAGATCGAGGTCGAGCACGTCGTGGCCGTCCACGAACACCGTGCCGCGCGGCGGGTCGAACAGGCGCGGCACCAGCGCGAGCGCGGTGCTCTTGCCCGACGCGGTGCGGCCGACGAGCGCCACCGTGGAGCCCGCCGGTGCACGGAACGACACGCCCTCGAGGGCCGGTCGCTCCGCACCCGGGTAGGTGAAGGTGAGGTCGCGCACCTCGAGATCACCGCTCGCGCGGCCCGTGGGCCGGAGTGCGCCGGTCGCGTTCGCGACGGCCGGGACCTCGTCGAGCAGGTCGGTGATGCGGCGGTACGAGGCCGAGCCGCGCTGGAAGATGTTGATGACCCAGCCCAGCGCCACCATGGGCCAGTTCAGGAGCGCGAGGTAGACGGTGAACGCCACGAACTCGCCGAGCGTGATGGTGCCGCGCACCACCTCGCGACCGCCGAGCCAGATGGCGAGCAGCGCACCGACCCCGATCCAGAACGCCAGCGACGGCTGGAACACGCCCGAGATGCGGATGAGGCCGAGGTGCCCGCGGCGGTACTCCTCGGACAGCCGGTCGAAGCGTTCGGCCTCGCGCACCTCGGTGCCGAACGCGCGAACCACGCGCACGCCCGCGAGGTTCTCCTGCACGTGCGCCGAGAGTTCGGCCAGCTTGGCCTGCACGCGTTCGAAGCGTCGGTGGATGCGTTCGCCGAACCACCACACCGACAGCGAGACGAGCGGCAGGGGAAGGAGCGAGAGCAGCGTGAGGCGCGGGTTGATCGCGGCCATGAAGCCCACCGACAGCAGGCCCACGCTGAGCGTGTTCACGGAGTACATGATGCCGGGGCCCAGCATCATGCGGACCGCCGACATGTCGTTCGTGGCGATGGACATGAGTTCGCCCGTGCGCCGGCGCTGGAACCACTGCAGCGGCTGCCGCTGCAGGTGCGCGAACAGGTCGTTGCGCAGCTCGTACTCGAGGTGACGCGAGATGCCGATCACCCAGTGCCGCATCCCGAAGCGGAACAGGCCCGCGAGGATCGCGAGCCCGAGCAGCAGCAGTGCGTAGCGTCCGAGCTTCTCGGCGGTGACCCCGCGGTAGAGGTCGTCGATCGCCAGCCGCAGCACCTGCGGTTCGGCGAGCTTGACCACGTTGCCGAGCGCGACGCACGCGGTGCCCCACAACAGACCCGCACGATGGCGGGCCGCCGCGCGCAGCAGACGGGCGAGATGCGGGGGCAAGGGCCTCCGGTGCGGGGCGGTGGTCGCCGCCCCCACGGATGTCAGTTCGACTTCTTGGCGGCCGCGGCGAGCGGTGCGGCCGAACGCCAGACGATCCCGAAGTGGAAGCGGTTCTCGTGCGGCGTCCAGGCACCGCCGATCGTGTGCTCGCTACCGGCCACCACGTCCATGCGGTCGTCCACGCGGTAGGTGAGGCGAGGGGCGAACGTGGAACGCTCGGACTCGCGCTCAGCCGCGCCCGGCGTGAGGACGCGGTCGTAGGCCGCGCTCTGGTCGAGCACGCTCTCGGTGCGGTACGTGCCCGTCAGCAGTATGCGCTCGCTCACACGCACGTCGAGTTCGGCACCGAACGTGAGGTGGTCGGCGTACAGGGCGGCGGAATCACGATCGCTGATGGTGAGGTAGCGCGTGCGGTAGCCGCCGTCGAGCCGCAGCGCGGCGCGTCCGCCCAGTCGCATGCCGAGGGCGAGCGAGGCCGACAGGCTCTGCAGGCCCGCATCCCAGAACGCGTTCGGGAACGCGGCGCCCGCGGGGGTGTCGCCGAACGTCGAGCCGTCGAACGCCGTCCCGCCCGTGGTCCCGGGCACGAGGTTGCGGTTGGCCCCGAGGGGCGCGGTCCAGCCGAGCGACAGGGCGACCGGGGTGGTGCCCTTGAGCAGCGCGATGCGCGTGCCGAACCCGAGTTCGCCGAGGCCCGTCGAGGTGACGTCGTCGCCCGAGTCCACCCACGTGCGGCTCACCATGGGCAGTTCGAGCCACAGCGAGGCCCCCTTGCGCCAGCCGAACTCGGTGCGCGAGACGAGCGTGCGCTCCTCGAGCGTGGCGTCCAACTGCTGGCGGTCCCCGTCGGCGTTGAGCCAGGTGTGGCTGGAGAACACCGAACCGGTGAGCGACGAGTGGTACTCGCCCGGCTGCAGCACGAACGGCGAGGCGCAGACCACGGACGGGATCGAAAGGGCCGCCGCGAGCACGGCGGCGAGGACGGGGCGACGCAGGCTCATCGAGCCTCCTCGGGGCATGGAAGGGGTTCCCGGTATCGGACGGGCGAGACTAGCCGCGGCCCGCGGCGGCGTGCAAGCCATCCGGGGCGGCCGCGCGGGGGGGCGGCCCGGTGGGCTCGAGCTCGTGGGGAGCCCGCACATCGCCGGTGACGACGAGGGGGCCGCTCGGCTAGCCTTGGCGGGCGCCCGCGGGTGGCCCGTGGTGCGGCTGCGGAGGACGACCGAGCATGCACATCGACGGCGACGACCTCGTGGATGCGGTGATCCTCTCGGAGGTGCTCGCCGACGATCCGCCGCCCCGCCCCGCTGAAACGCCGGTGATCCTCACTCCAACCGTGCCCCTGCCCCTGCCTCCTCCGGTGCCGGGGGCGACCGCGCCCCCGGAATTCCCCGGGATACCCTGGCTCGCGAACCTCATCCTTCTCGCGGCCTTCGCGATGATCGTGGGAGGGTTCGTGTTCATGGGGTCCTGCATGATGGAATTCAAGCGCGCCCATGATCGCGTGAAGGCCGAGGAGGCTCGCGAGCCGAGCACGTGGTGACGCGACGACGCGGCGGGTGACGACCGGTGGCCGCGGATGCGGGCGCGGTCCCGGGTCGGACGAGCAACGTCTGCTCCGCGCGGTCGCGGGCACATCGCGGAGCGATGTGCGAGGGTGATTGTGAAGCGACGGAGTGCGTCGGCCGAGGGCCGGGACCATGGAGGGTGCGTGCAGCAGGGAACGAGTCGGATCGGCATCGTGATCGCCGGCGGCCGCGGTGAGCGGCTCGGCATGGGTGTCCCCAAGGCAC
>JBEGJG010000033.1:0-13116 GCA_041184705.1 Candidatus Eiseniibacteriota bacterium | reverse complement strand
CGGCGACGTCGAGGGCGCGCTCGCGGCCGGCCGCGAGGCGCTGCGCATGGCCCCCGATTGGCCGCCCGCGCTCAACTTCGTGGGCTACGTGCTCGCCGATCACCAGCGCGAACTCCCCGAGGCGCTCGCGCTCATCGAGCGCGCGATCGCGGCCGCTCCCGAGAACGGTGCGTTCGTGGACAGCCACGGTTGGGTGTTGCACCGGCTCGGCCGGCACGACGAGGCGCGCGCTCGATTGGAGCGCGCCGTCGAGCTGACCGACGGCGACCCCGTGGTGCACGAGCACCTGGGCGACGTGTACCGGGCGCTCGGTCGGATCGAGCAGGCCCGCGAGCAGTACCGGCTCGGCTTGGAGGCCGAGGGGGAGAACGAGGATCGCCTGCGCGAGAAGCTGCGCTCGGTCCGTTAGGTTCCACCCTTCCGCCCGCCCCGACCCCGGGGTAGGCTCGAGGCGCGGTAGGCGGTAGCGTGGGACGCGAGGGACCGGGCAGGCACGGCCCTTCGGATGAGCGGGTGGCCGAGGGACCGGGACGCACGGTCGCGGATCGCTCGTGAAACACGCAACTTGTTGTGGAATCGTGTCATAAAGGATTCGGTGAAGGCCCCTTCCCTCGCCGAGGGGGGAGGTCGGCCCCCGTTCCATGCTGAACCACCGAGGGGGCGGCGGCGACCGACGGCGGCCGGCCTCCCCGGGAGCACGAGCACCGTTCGACGATTCCCCGGCCTCGAGGGTCGGGACTCTTGGAACCCACGTCCCCCCAGCGGGGTATCCCACCACGAGGAACCCCTTGGCCCCTGACCGCGATCCACTGCCGCCCACCATCGTGAGCCTCTCCGACGAGGACCTGATGGCCCGGGTCGCCGAGGACGACGAACGAGCGTTCACCGAGCTCGTCCGGCGATTCCAGGGGCGTGTGGGGAACCTCATCGCTCGGGTGCTGAACGACCGCGAGAACGTGGACGACCTCGCGCAGGAGTGCTTCGTGCGCGTGTTCGTGCACCGTCGCAACTACCGGCGGGGCTCCAAGTTCTCGACCTGGGTGCTCACCATCGCCGCCAATCTCGCGAAGAACGAGATCCGGCGACGGGTGCGGCGCCGCAACTGGTTCTCGCTCGACGCGCTCACGGAGGTGGTCGCGGATCGTCTGCCGCAACTCGCCGATCCCGGCGAGGGACGCGAGACGACGCTGGAACGCGAGCAGCTCCAGGGCGAGGTCGGGCGGGCGATCGAGAAGGTGCCGGAGAAGTACCGGCTGCCACTGGTGCTGCGGGACATCGAGGGGTTGTCGTACGAGGAGATCGCCGAGGTGCTCGGGCTCCCGGGCGGGACGGTGCGTTCACGCATCAACCGCGCGCGGGCCATGCTCCAGCAGCGACTCCGGACCACCATCAGCCGACAGGACGGGACATGACGCGATGTGACCAGGCCCGCGGACTCTTCGGGGCCATCTGGGACGATGAGGTCACGCAGGCCGAGCGCGAGTGGTTCGACGCGCACCTCGCGGGATGCGAGGGCTGCCGTGCGGGCTACGACGGGTTCGCGCGCACGCTCGAGGTCGTGGGCACGCTGCCGCGCGTCGAGACCTCGACCGACCTTCCCGAGCGCGCGCTCGCGGCCGCACGTCGTGCCGCCGCGGTGCCCGATCGTGTCGTGATCGTGACCACGCGCCCCGCGTGGGTGCCGGTCGCCGCGGCCGCGGCCGCCGTCGTCGTGGTGGGAGCACTGCTGCTCCCGCTCGTGACGCCGCGTCGCGAGGGTGCATCCTCGCTCGTCGCCGTGAGCGAGCCCGCGCCGCCGCAGGCCCGCCTCATCGAGTCGGGCACGTCCGCGCCCGAGTCGGCCGACGCACCGGCCGTGACCTCGGTGAGCGGTTCGCTGCTCGACCACTCCGAGGACGTGGAGTTCATCCTCGACCCGGTCGTCCTGCACCGCGGTCGTGCGCAGGCCGTGACCGGTCTGCCCGACGGCTTCCAGGGCGAGCAGACGGTGATCTCGTTCTGAGCCTCGTCATGTCCCGGTCCGCACGTTCGTCGCGCCCTGTCCCCCCGGGACGGGGCGCGCGCGCGTCCCGCGTGCTGCTCCTGGTGCTCCTCGCACTCGCCCCGCTCGCGTCGGTCGTGCGCGCGCAGACCACGTTGTCGGCGATCGAGGCCGACGTGGACCGCATCGCGCGCCGCGCGCGTCCGAGCATCGTGACCGTGGTCGCGCAGCGCACGCCGCCCGCGCGCGCCGGTGCCGCACGGCGGCCCCTGAGTCGCGTGGGCTCCGGCGTCGCGGTCTCGGCGCGCGGCGTGGTGACCACCGCCAGCGTCGTGCTGGGCGCCGAGCGCGTGTTCGTGATGACCGACAACCACCTCGAGGTCGAGGCGCGCGTCGTGGGGCTCGACCCCGTGCGCAACCTCGCGCTGCTCGAACCGCAGGGTATGGAGTTGCCCTCGTTGGCACTGGCCACACGGCCGGGCGCGAGCGGGGACTGGGTGATCGCGCTCGGGTCGTCGTACCGCAGCGCGCCGACGCAGTCGGTGGGCACCGTGGCCATGCGCTTCACCGAGCCCGGCACGAGCCTGCTGCAGCTCACGAACGAGGTGTACCCCGGCAACAGCGGTGGCGCGGCGCTCAACTCGCGCGGGGAACTGCTCGGGCTCGTGCAGGGCGAACTCGGCGCGCCCTCGGCGCCGGGCCGTCGCGAGCGCGCCGAGCGACGCCCCGGCGGCATGAGCTTCGCCATCCCGGTCGAGGACGTGGTGCCGTTCCTCGACGGGCTCGCGCGCCACGGTCGTGTGCGCCACGGCATGCTCGGCGTCTCGACGCGCAGCGTGTTCGTGGACGGCTCGGGTGGCCCCGGTGACCGCGTGCCCATCGGCGCACTCGTCGAGGGCGTGGCGCCCAACGGCCCTGCCGCGCGATCGGGTCTGCGCAAGGGCGACCTCATCGTGGCGTTCGGCTCGGAGAAAGTGGAGTACTCCGAGCAGTTGGCGCGTTGGGTCGCGGTCGCGGGCCCTGGCGCCGAGGTGCGTCTGGTGTGGGTGCGCGACGAGTTGGCGAGCGAGGCCCGTGTGCGACTCGACGAGGCCCCGAGCGCGATCCCGTCGTGGATGCGCGTCGAGCCCGCCGCCACGAGCGGTGGCGGTGGTGCCACGCCCGCGAGCCCGAGCGAGCCCCGCGCCGCACGCGCGCCGCGCTGACACTCGACCTTCCGCGCTCGCCGCGGTCGCGTCGCCTGCACGCGGGCCGCGCGCGTGTGTATGCTGCGCGCATGGACCGCGATCTCGTGCTGCGATTCCCCGGCCACACCGCCTCCTCGCGCGTGCGCATCGCGCGCGGCGGGCTCGCCCGAGCGGGCGCGTTCGTGCGCGCCACCACCGGTGCACGCCACGTGGTGCTGGTGGCCGATGCGCGCGCGGCGCGTTTCCACGGCGAGGTCGCGCTCGCATCGCTGCGCCGCGCCGGGCTCGCGGTGGACACCGTCCTCGTGCCGCCGGGGGAGCGAGCCAAGCGCCCCGCCACGCTCGAGCGACTGTGGGAGGCGTTCGCGAACGCCGGCCTGGCGCGCGACGGTGCGGTCGTGGCGCTGGGGGGTGGCGTGGTCGGCGACCTCGCCGGGTTCGCCGCTGCGACGTGGTTGCGCGGCGTGCGCTGGGTGGCGGTGCCCACCACCGTGCTCGCGCAGGTGGACGCCAGCGTGGGGGGGAAGACCGCGGTGGACCTGCCCTCGGGCAAGAACCTCGTCGGTGCGTTCCACCAGCCCGCGGGCGTGCTCGTGGACCCCGACACGCTCGCCACGCTGCCCGCGAGGCACGTGCGCAACGGGCTCGCCGAGGTGGTCAAGACCGGGTTCGCGGTGGATGCGGCGCTGTGGCGCTGGCTCGAGTCGCGGCTCGACGCACTCGCCGACGCCGAGCCCGCCGCGCTCGCGGATGCGGTCGCGCGCTCGATCACGGCCAAGGCGCGCGTCGTGCGCGCCGACGAGCGCGAGCGCGAGGGGGGCGGACGCACCGCGCTCAACTTCGGGCACACGCTCGGGCACGCGATCGAGACCGCGCTCGACTACCGGGGATTGCTGCACGGCGAGGCGGTCGCGGTCGGCATGCGCGCGGCGGCCTGGTTGTCGGTCCGCGCGGCCGGTCTGGCCCCCGAGTCGCAGGTCCGACTCGAGGCCGCACTCGATCATCTGGGTCTGCCCGAACGCATGCCTTCCCTGTCGGTTACGCGTCTGCTCGCGGCCATGGGGAACGACAAGAAGCGCGCCTCGGGTGAGGTCCGGTGGGTATTGACGCCCCATATCGGGGGTGCTAGCGTCCCGCGCGCTGTGGAATCCCGACTCGTGCGAGCGGCGCTGGTGCATGCCGGTGCCCGCCCGTCGCGTGCCTGAAGGCGGACCGATGCCGAACTTCCTCATCCTGCACGGCCCCAACCTCCAGGCGCTCGGCACGCGCGAGCCAGAGATCTACGGTCGCGTGACGCTGGACGAGGTGAACGCCTCTCTCACGGCGCTGGCGGGTGAACTCGGCTGCACGGTCGAGTTCCTGCAGAGCGCTCACGAGGGGGTTCTCATCGACGCGTTGTACCAGGCCCGCGGCCGCTGCCAAGGTGTGGTCTTCAACCCGGGCGGCCTGACGCACACGAGTGTCGCGCTACGCGATGCCATCGCGGGCGCCGGCCTCCCGACGGTCGAGGTGCATGTGTCGAACCCGCACGCCCGTGACTCCTTCCGCCACGTCTCGTTGACCGCCGGCGCCGCCCTCGGGGTGGTGGCCGGGTTCGGTCCTTCCAGCTACCGGCTCGCCCTGCGCGCGCTGGTGGAGAGGGTGGCGGCCCGTGGCTGACGCGCGCAAGAACCCCAAGTCGGGTCGTTCCGCCAAGCCGGCCGTGAAGTCGGCTGCCAAGCCCGCCGCCAAGCCGGTCGCGAAGTCGGTCCCGGTCGTGGCCGGTTTCGACCTCGGCGAGCTGCGCCAGCTCATCAAGCTCGTGCAGCGCACCGGCATCGGTGAGATCGAACTGGAATCGGGCGGTCGCTCGGTCCGCATCTCGGCCTCGGCCGCGGGTGCGGGCACGTGGGTGGCGGCGGCTCCCGCGGCTGCCGCGGCCCCTGCGGCGCGCGCGGCGGCGCCCGCGGCCGCACCGGCCGCCGAGCCCGCGAAGCCCGCGGCCGACAGCCACCACAAGGCGATCACGTCGCCCATGGTCGGCACCTTCTACCGTTCGCCCGCGCCCGATGCGGACCCGTTCGTCGAGGTCGGCGACGTGGTCGAGGTCGGGCAGACCGTCTGCATCATCGAGGCCATGAAGCTCATGAACGAGATCCAGGCCGAGGTGAAGGGGCGTGTCGTCCAGATGGTCGTGGACAACGCGCAGCCGGTCGAGTTCGGGCAGAAGCTCTTCCTCATCGAGCCGCTCTGACCGGGGCTGTGCGCGTGCGTCGGGCCCACGGGCCCGCGCGGCGCCGACCACGACCCAGGACGGGGGGACCATGAACATCCGCAGCGTGCTCGAGAAGATGATCGCCGCCCGTGCGAGCGATCTGCACCTCAAGGCCGGCACCGCGCCGGTCGTGCGCGTGGACGGCGTGCTCTACACGCTCGACGAGCCCGCGCCCGACTCGCAGACGTTGCGCGACGTGTGCCAGCAGATGCTCAACGAGGAGCAGCGCGCGCACTTCGCCACCCATCGCGAGATCGACTTCGCGTTCGGCGTCTCGGGGCTCGCGAGGTTCCGCGCCAACATCTTCATGCAGCGCGGCACGCCTGCCGTGGCCCTGCGCCACGTGCCGGTCGAGGTGCCGACGCTCGACGACCTCGGGCTGCCCGCGGTGCTCAAGGACCTCGCGTTCTCGCAGCGCGGTCTCATCCTGGTCACCGGGCGCACGGGCTCGGGCAAGTCCACCACGCTCGCGGCGATGATCGACACGATCAACCGCACCACGACCCGCAACATCATCACGGTCGAGGACCCGATCGAGTTCCTGCACCGCGACCGCATGTCGTTCATCCACCAGCGTGAGGTGGGACTCGACACCGCGTCGTTCCAGGACGGCCTGCGGTACGTGCTGCGTCAGGACCCCGACATCATCCTGGTCGGCGAGATCCGCAACTACGAGACCATGTCCACCGCGCTCATGGCGGCCGACACCGGCCACCTCGTCATGAGCACGTTGCACACCACGGACGTGGTCCAGAGCATCCAGCGCATCATCTCGTTCTACCCGCCGCACCAGCACGACGAGGTGCGCATGGCGCTCGCGTCGAACCTGCGCGCGGTCGTCTCGCAGCGGCTCGTGCCGCGCAAGGACGGGGCCGGCCGCATCCCGGCCGTCGAGGTCATGGTGTCCACGCCGACCGTGCGGGAGTACATCCTCGACCCCGACCGCATCCCGCTCCTGCACCAGCTCATCTCCGAAGGCGTCACCCAGTACGGCATGCAGACGTTCGACCAGTCCGTGCTGGCCCTGTTGCGCGAGGGCCTCATCACCGAGGACGACGCGCTCAAGAACTGCAACAACCCGAACGAGCTGCAGCTCAAGCTCAAGGGCATCGCCGCCACCTCGGACCGCACCTGGCAGCCCATCGAGGCCGTCGAGCGCGATCCCGACGTGGGTCCGGCGGCCCCGGGTCCGAATCCCCCGGCGGGCGGCAAGTCCGCCCGTCCCGACTGGATGTCGAGGGAGTAGCCGGCATGTTCAAGAAGGTCCTCATCGCCAACCGCGGCGAGATCGCGCTGCGCGTCATCCGCGCCTGTCGCGAGCTCGACATCGCCACCGTGGCCGTCTTCAGCGAGGCCGATCGCGACAGCCTGCACGTGCGGCTCGCCGACGAGTCGGTGTGCATCGGTCCGCCCGCGCCCGCGCAGTCGTACAACCACATCGCGCGCCTCATCGCGGCCGCCGAGGTGACGGGCGCCGACGCCATCCACCCGGGCTACGGGTTCCTGTCCGAGAACGCGCACTTCGTCGAGGTCTGCCAGTCGTGCGGCTTCACCTTCATCGGTCCCACGCCCGAGATGATCCGGCGCATGGGCGACAAGGCCGAGGCCAAGCGCACCATGAAGGCCGCGGGCCTGCCCATGGTGCCGGGCAGCGAGGGCATCCTCACCGACGTCGAGGAGGCGGTCGGGATCGCGCGCGAGATCGGGTTCCCGGTCATCGTGAAGGCGTCGGCCGGTGGTGGCGGGCGCGGCATGCGCATCGCGTGGGACGAGAAGCAGCTGCGCATGGGCTTCGGGATCGCGCAGGCCGAGGCGGGCGCGGCGTTCAACAACAACGCCGTGTACCTCGAGAAGTACATCGTCAAGCCGCGTCACATCGAGATCCAGCTGTTCGGCGACGGGCAGGGCAACGTCGTGCATCTCGGCGAGCGCGAGTGCTCGGTGCAGCGCAACCATCAGAAGCTCATCGAGGAGGCCCCGAGCTCGGTCCTGACGCCGAAGCAGCGCACCGAGATGGGCGCGCTCGCGGCGCGCGGCGCGGCCTCGATCGGCTACCGCAACGCCGGCACCATGGAGTTCCTGTACGACGAGGACGGCTCGTTCTACTTCATGGAGATGAACACGCGCATCCAGGTCGAGCATCCGGTCACCGAGGAGGTCACCGGCATCGATCTCGTGAAGGAGCAGCTGCGCGTGGCGGCGGGCGAGCGGATGTCGTTCACGCAGAAGGACGTGCGTATCGAGGGTCACGCCATCGAGTGCCGCATCAACGCCGAGGACTTCGAGCACGGCTTCCGCCCCAGCCCCGGCAAGGTCACCTACTGGTACAAGCCGGGCGGCCCGGGCCTGCGCGTGGACACGCACGTGTACGCGGGCTACTCGATCCCGCCGTACTACGACAGCATGATCGGCAAGCTCATCGCGTACGGGAAGACCCGCGCCGAGGCCATCAAGCGCATGCAGATCGCGCTCGACGAGATGATCGTCGAGGGCGTCAAGACCACGATCCCGTTCCACAAGCTCGCCCTCGCGACCGAGAAGTTCCAGAGCGGGGACCTGAGCACGCGCTTCGTCGAGGAACTGCTCAAGGATCGCCAGCCCGCGGCGCAGCCGTGACCCGGCCCCGCGTGCGCGTGGCGCTGGTGCCACCCGCGCCGGGGTCGTTGCCGCCGTCCGCGTGCGCCGTCGCCGTGGACGTGCTGCGCGCCACCACCACGCTGGCCTACGCCCGTGCCCACGGCGTGGCGCGCATCGTGCCGTTCGCGACGCCCGCGGGTGCGATCGCGCACCGCGACGCGCATCCGGGCACGCTCGCGTGCGGCGAACGCGACGGGCGCATCGTGCCCGGGTTCGACCTCGGCAACTCGCCCGCGGAGTACGGCCCCGAGCGCGTGCGCGGCGCGTCGCTGGCCTTCGCGAGCACGAACGGCAGCCGCGCGCTGCTTGCCGCCTCGCGCTGCCGTCGCCGGTTGCTCGGCGCGTTCGTGAACCTGCGCGCCACCGCCGACGCGCTCGCGAACGAGGACGAGGTGTGGGTGGTGTGCGCGGGCAAGCTGGGCCGCTTCGCGCTCGAGGACACGGCCTGCGCGGGCACGCTCGCGGCCGCGCTGGAATCACGCGGGGCGCGTCTCGAGGGGGCGGGGGCTCGGTTCGCGCGCACGCTGGCCTGTCGGGACGCTGTCGAGGTTCGCGGCGTGGTCGAGGGCGCCGACCACGGACGATGGTTGCGTGCGCTGGGGCCGGGGTTCGCGGCCGACGTGGAGGTGTGCGCCCGTCTCGACGCGCTGGCCGAGGCCGCCGAGGCCTAGACGCGTCGGTCAGCGGCGCTGGGCCTGGGCGAGCATGACGAGCCCGACCGTCCCGAACACCACGTCGGCCGCCCACGCCGCCACGTAGGGCGGCAGCGCGCCGTTGTGCCCCAACGCCTGCATGGCGCGCATGACGCCGTAGTACAGGAACGAGATCGCGATCGAGAGCCCGAAGCCCAGTGCAGCGCCCTGCATGCGCAGGCGCGTCGAGAGCGCGGCCCCGATCATGACCACGATGAAACCGATGAGCGGGAACGCCAGCTTGAGGTGCAGGTCCACGAGGTAGTTCTCGACCCGAGCCCCGCTCGCGCGCAGTCGCTCGACGTACTGGCGCAACTCGAGCCAGTTCATCTGGTCGGGCTTGTGCCCTTCCTTCGCGAAGTCGTCGGGCACCTCGGCCAGACCGTTGACGGTCATCGAGCCGAACTCCTCGGCCGACTCGCGGCCGTCGCGGAACGTGCGCACGAAGCCCGACACGAACACCCAGCGCTGCCCGTCCCAGGTGGCCTCGCGCGCGTCGATGCGGCGGGCGAGTCGGCCCTTCTTGAACTCCTGCAGCGAGACGTCGTGCATGCGCTTCTGCGGGACGAGGTACAGCCCCACCAGCCAGATGCGCCCGCCGCGGCCGAGGTAGGTGACGTCGGCGCGCTCGGTGGGCGACGAGCGCTGGATGCGCTGGATGCGCTCCTCGAAGATGGTGTCGCGCGCGCGCGTGGCGGCGGGTACGACCAGTTCGCCGAACGCCAGCGAGACCAGCACGCACACCGCGGCGACCCCGAACACGGGCACGAGGATGCGCACCAGCGACAGTCCGCCCGCGCGCATGGCGGTGAGTTCGCCGAACTTGTTGAGCTGACCGAGCGCGAGGAAGGTGGCCAGCAGCAGGGCGACGGGCAGCATCTTCACCACCACCTCGGGGGTGAGGTTGAGGAAGTACTGCGCCACGAGCGGCCACGGGGCCCGGTGATCGAGGAACACGTCCATCTTCTCGATCAGGTCCACGACGATGAAGATGACGATGAACCCGAGCAGCCCCAGTACGAGGTAGGTGAGGAACTCGCGCAGCAGGTAGCGGTCGAGGATCCTCATCGCGTGCCCTCGGCGACCGCGTCGGCGCGGCGGTGGCCCAGCGAGTGCCACGGCAGGTGGATGTCGCAGGCGCGCGCGGTGAGGTCGAGCCCGAGCAGCCCCAGCACGAGGTTCGCGAGCCACATGGCGAGCCACGGCGGCATGATGAGGCGGTTCGCCAGCTCCTCGCCGCCGATGAGGCACACGTAGTAGAAGAGGAAGAACCCGATCGAGACGAACGCGACCGCGGGGCCGGCGCGTCGCACGCGCATCCCGATGGGCGCACCGATCAGCACGAACACGATGCAGGCCATGGGTAGCGCGAACTTCTTGTGCGTCTCGACCGACAGCCCGGCCGCGCGCCGCAGCAGCGCCTTGCGCTCCATGGTCCAGAGCTGGGCGTCGAACTCGAGGCGCGGGAAGTCGGCCACCAGACGGTCGAGCGGCTCGCCGCGACCGAGGACGCGCTGCACGAGGAACCCGGCCTGCTGGTGCAGGGGCGCACGCTCGGGGGCGAGCGCGACGAGCTCGTGCTCGTCCACGCCCGCGGCCCGGAAGCGGCCCTCGTGCGTCTGACGCGCGCGCTCGTAGTCGGCCATCACCTGCGTGCGTTCCTCGAGCAGCTGGGCCGCGCTCTTCTCGCGGTCGCCGCGGGTGCTGCGCACGGTGCGCTCGAGCAGGCCGCCCGCACCCTGGATGTTGATGGTGTGCTTGCGGAACGCGAGCCGGTGGTAGCGATTCACGTCCTCCTCGCCGGCGGGGATCTCGTGGATCTCGCCGTCCTCGAGTTCGAGCACCGCGGTGCGGCCGTCGGGCGTGTAGGTGAGGAAGCCGCGCTTGGCCAGGATGGTGGTCGGAGGGCCGCCGGCGTGCAGCTGGTAGATGGTGACGCCCTGCATCTCGTTGGTGCGGCCGTTCACCGACTGGACCAGCATGTTGTAGCCCGGGAAGTCGGTGATGAACACCCCTTCCTGCAGCTTCACCGTGGGCCGCATCCTGCCGATATCCACCAGAAGGCTGGCGAACGCGTGGTTGGCGTCGGGGTAGACGAAGTTGTTGAACAGGGTCAGGGCCAGGGTGAGCACCGCGGCCCCCCCGAGCGGGGGCAGGACGGCCCGGAACAGGTGGACCCCGCTCGCCCGCAGGGCGGTGATCTCGTTGTCCTGGGACAGCCGACCGAACGTCATGAGGGCCGAGATGAGCACGGCGCAGGGCACGGACAGGGCGATCACGAAGCCCAGCGAGAGCCCGAAGAGCTGCAGGACGGCCCCGGCGGGCACCCCACGGTTGATCACCAGGTCGAGGTAGTCGAACAGCACGTCCATCTCGAAGATGAACGTCACGACCCCGAACCCCAGCAGGAAGGGAACCAGATGCTGCCGGAGGATGTAGGAGGGGAGGATGCGCACGGTGCGGTAGCCTACCTCATGAGCGGTCCGCATGGGGGGTGGCGACGCTCCACCTGTCGGTGCGCCAACGCGTTGACCCCCCTGCGCACGGCTGATACCGTCCCCTTCCCGACGAGAGCGTACCGGACGCGCGGCCCTGGGAATCCATGATCGGTGCCTTGACACTGCCCGCCATCGCCGTGCTCGCGGCCGTCACCGGGATCCCCGGCCTCAAGGGATTGCCCACGCCGGCGAGCAAGGAATACGCCAAGGCCAAGGCCGCGGCGGTGGCCGCCGATACCCTGCCTCCCCCGTGGAAGCCCTCGTGGCGGTTGGCGCTCGATAACCAGGCGGTCACCCACGGACTGCGCCCCATCGGGCGGCCCTACGGACCCATCCGGCTGCAGCCCGCCTACGACCCGCGCAAGGTCCGCATCAGCGTGGACCCCGATTCGGGCACCTACCGCAGCGTCACCGAGGTCGGCGAGGTCACGCTGGGGCCCGGTTACCGGCGATCGCTGTCGCCGTTCTCGCAGGAGTACGCCGAGCGCGTCTTCCGCGAACGCTGGCAGGAGCGCTCGCGCCGCGACCTCAACACGCTCGGCAAGGACCAGCCCGCCCAGCGCACGGGCATCTCGCTGCCCATCCCCGTGCGCCTGCCCGCACCCGTGCAGAGCCTGCTCGGCCCCGGTGGCCCGGCGCTCAACGTCTCGGGGTCCGAGAGCATCCGGTTGTCGGGCACCAGCAACTGGACGAACCAGCAGTTGTCGTTGCTCGGTCAGCGCCAGAGCCTGTTCCCGTCGCTCGACATGCAGCAGGACCTCGACATCCGACTCGAGGGGCAGCTGTCCGATCGCATCAAGGTGAACCTGCTCCAGAACTCGGCCAACCAGATCCCGCTCGCCAACCGCATCGCGATCAACTACCGCGGCGACGAGGATGATTTCATCCAGGCGCTCGACCTGGGCAACACCAGCCTGTCGCTGCCCAACACGCAGTACGTGTCGTACAGCGGCAAGAACGAGGGTCTGTTCGGCGTCAAGCTGGCCTCCCGCATCGGCGCGCTCGACTTCACGGCGCTCGCCAGCAAGCAGGAGGGGCGCAGCGAGCGCGCGGTGTACACGGGCGGCGCCTCGGTCAGCAAGCCGCAGCCGTTCTCGGACCTCGACTGGATCAAGGGGCAGTACTTCCTGCTCTACGACCCCAACCTCGGCAGCGTGTACGACATCGACGACAAGAGCATCCGGCTCTATCTCGACGACGCCAACGCCGCCAACGACCGCAACGTCATCGACGCCAAGGCGGTGATCGACCCCGACGGGGCCATGGGCATACCGCTGTCGCCGGCGGCGGCCGACGCCGCGGTGATCGGTCGCTTCGACCTGCTCAACCCGGGCGCCGACCAGAACTACGAGATCCTGAACAACCTGTACGCGTTCCGAGACACGCTCTACAAGGTCATCCGTCTGCGGCAGCCCATCCAGCCGTTCAACAACATGACGCTGGCCGTGTCGTACCGCGCCACGCCCGTCATCGGCCCCGGGCACCAGTTGGGCACGCCGATCGACGTCGGCGGCCGACTCATCACCTCGGGACCCGACTCGGGGAGAACGGTGCTCAAGCTGCTGCGCGTGCCGCGCCAGTTCCAGAAGCCCACCGCCGACGGGACGCGCTACGACACCACCGCCGCGTTCGCGCCGGTGCGCGAGCTCGAGCTCAAGAACGTGTACAGCCTGAACGGCTACGGCATCGACCCGCGTTCCTTCCGTATGCAGGTGCGCCGCGGCCAGACCGAGCCGCCGGTGACCGACCTGAACGGCATCCCGTACATCGAGCTGCTCGGGCTCGACAACTGGAACGAGCAGTCCTCGCAGGCGCAGCGCGGGCACGACGGCGTGGTGGACGCCACGGGCTTCAACTCGCAGACCCG
>JBEGJG010000032.1:7852-23998 GCA_041184705.1 Candidatus Eiseniibacteriota bacterium | reverse complement strand
CCCGTGAAGAGCCTCACCCGTCACCTGACGCTCGAGGTCCCCGAGCGCCGCGCCTTCGTCAACATCACCCGTGAGGTCGAGCGCGCGGTCGCCGAGTCCGGCGTGCGCGAGGGGCTCGTGCTCGTGAACGCCATGCACATCACCGCGAGCGTGTTCATCAACGACGACGAGTCCGGACTGCACCACGACTACGAGGTGTGGCTCGAGCGCCTGGCGCCGCACGCCCCGGTGGGGCAGTACCGACACAACGACACGGGCGAGGACAACGCCGACGCGCATCTGAAGCGTCAGGTCATGGGACGCGAGGTCGTGGTCGCGATCACCGGCGGCAAGCTCGACTTCGGACCGTGGGAGCAGGTGTTCTACGGCGAGTTCGACGGCCGCCGTCCGAAGCGCGTCCTCGTCAAGGTGATCGGCGAATGACATCGACCCCACGGAACCCCGCCGCCGATGTCACGGTGCGCCCGGTGCGCGCCGCCGACCTCGACTACGTCTGGGAGATGGTGCGCAGCCTCGCCGAGTACGAGCACATGTCCGACGTGCTCACGGGCTCGGCCGAGCGTCTGGCCGGACTGCTGTTCCAGGAGCCGCCCGCGTTGTTCGGATTGGTCGCCGAGCGCGGCGACGGCCGACTCGTCGGTTTCGCGCTCTACCACTTCACCATCTCGTCGTTCCGCACCAACCGCCGCATGTGGCTCGAGGACATGTTCGTCGAGGAGTCGGCGCGCGGCAGCGGTGCGGGCGAGCGGTTGTTCCAGGCGTTCGTGGCCGACGCGCTGGCGCGCGGTTGCCATCGCTGCGACTGGCACGTCACCGAGTGGAACCCGGCGCGCGCGTTCTACGAGCGACTGGGTGCGCGGCGGTCCGACACGGGCTTGGTGCAGTACGGGCTCGACGCGAGCGCGATGAAGCGCATCGCCGAGCGGCCCTGATTCAGGCGCGCGCCTGCGGGAGCGCGCGCAGTCGGGTGGTGAGCTCGTCCGGCAGCGGCTCCGCGAGCAGCTCGGCGATGCGTGCGGGGTCCGCTCCCTGCTCGCCGAGCCAGGCGAACAGCAGCTCCGCGCGCGTGGCCCGGCGGGCTCGCTCGGTGGGCTCGTCGTGGCGCCCCATGATCCAGTAGGCGCAGGCCCAGCCCTCGGGGCTCGCGATCGGCAGTCCGTCCCAGACGCGGCTGCGGTGGAGCGGGATCCGCACCGTGCCCTCGGGCGTGGCGAACGCGAAGCCCACGATCACCTCGACGTGCTCGGGTCCGAACGCGAACTTGTGGTCGGCGTGGCAGCCGCTCGCCCCATGCAGGGTGTGGGGGAGCGTGGCGAACCGGAACCGCAACGGCTCGGGGTCGGCGTCCACCTGCACGTCCCAGTCGTTGACGCGATCCACCAGTCCGAGCGCGGCGAGCAACGCGCTGCCCCCGAGCGCCCACGGCACGCCCGCCTCGTCGAGTCGCTCGGTCACACGCGAGAGCCCCGCTCGAGGCGGCAACTCGAGGTGCGGGTCGTCGGAATCGAGCACCGCCTGCGTGGCGCCCTCGGCGAGCGTCTCGAGCAGCGGCGCCAGCGCATCGCGCAGCGCGGCCGCGTCGGTCGCACGGATGTGGCCCGCGCACGCGGCCGCGATCGCGTACGGCACCGCCGCCGCACCGCCCTGACCCAGCGACCGCGCGAGCCCGTCGTACTCGGCGTAACGCTCGGCGAGCCCGGCGCGGCAGGACTGCAGTTCGTGCTCGGGGCCGAGCTGCCCCGAGGCCAGCACGAGGTCGTGGAACGCGTCCACCACGTCGGCGGTCACCTCGGGTGGGGCGTCGGTCGAGACCGCACCGCGCACGCAGGCGTGCAGCGCCGCCCCCAACCACTCGCGCCGGGCGCGCTCCGGGTCGGCGCCCTCGAACACGCCCGAGTCGAACAGGTCGGTGGTGCCGCGCGGGGCGACGACGGCGAACAGTCCGGCGAGCGCATGCGCGCGCGCCTCGACATCGTGCCCGGGGACGATGCCGTCCTCGTGGTCCATCGTCAGCGGCCTTCGTCGCCGAACAGTTCGCGCTCGCGTTCGGTCGCGCGTCGCGTCGCGCGCACCACGGCCTTCAGCATGGCCACGCGCAGGCCGCCGTCCTCGAGCTCGAGGATGCCGTCGATCGTCGTGCCGCTCGGCGTGGTCACCGCGTCCTTGAGCATCGCCGGGTGCTGCCCGGTGCCCAGCACCATCGCACCCGCGCCGAGCACGGTCTGCGCCGCGAGCATGAGCGCCACGTCGCGCGGCAGGCCCACCTTGACGCCACCGTCGGCCAACGACTCGATCACGATGTAGAGGAATGCGGGCCCGCTCGCCGACAGTCCGGTCACCGCGTCCATGTGGCGCTCGTCGAGCACCACGGTGCGGCCCACCGCGGCGAACAACTGCTCGGCGCGCGCGAGGTGCCGCTCGCCGGCCCAGCGCCCACCGGCCAACGCGGTCATGCCCTGACGCACGAGGGCGGGGGTGTTCGGCATCGCGCGCACCACCGGCACACGCGCCTCGAGATGACGCTCGATCACCGCGGTACCCACCGACGACGCGGCCGAGATCAGGAGCTGTCGGCTGGTGAGCAACGGCCCGACCTCGCGCAACACGGGCACGACCTGCTGCGGTTTCACCACCAGCAGCACCACGTCGGCGCCCTCGACCGCCTCGGCGTTCGAGGCGGCGGCACGCACGCCGAGCCGACGCGCGAGGTCGCGCGCGCGGGAGCGATGCGCCGTCGTCACGGTGACCGATCGGGCGTCGGCGAGCCCGGCGTCGAGCAGCCCTCGCAGGAGGGTCTCGCCCAACTGACCGGCGCCGAGCACGGCGAGGCGCAGGCGGGAACGGGTGCGGCGGGACGGACGGCGCGCGGTCATCGGGGGAGCCTCGGGGGAGAAGGACACGGGGCCGGAGCGACGAGCGCTCCGGCCCCGAAGGACTCGCGTCCGTTCATGTTCTCACGACGGCGGGTTGGTGCTCCAGTCGTAAAATCCCTTGCCCGTCTTGCGACCGTGCAGACCGGCGAGCACCATGCGCTTGAGCAGCGGCGGCGAGGCGAAGCGCGGCTCCTTGAACTCGTCGAACATGATCTCGCTGATGTAGTACGTCGTGTCGAGCCCCACGTAGTCGGTGAGGAACAGCGGCCCCATGGGGTAGCCGCAGCCGAGCTTCATGGCGTTGTCGATGTCGTCGCGGCTCGCCAGGCCCTGCTCGAAGACTCGGATGGCGTCGAGCATGTAGGGCACGAGCAGGCGGTTCACGACGAAGCCCGTCGAGTCGCCGCAGTTCACGACCGTCTTGCCGATCGCCATGCACCACGCGTTCGCGTCGGCGATCGCCGTGGCGTCGGTGCGCACCGTGCGCACGACCTCGACCAGCTTCATGAGCGGGACCGGGTTGAAGAAGTGCAACCCGATGAAGCGCTCGGGGCGCTTGCAGAAGGTGCTCATCTCGGTGACCGAGAGGCTCGACGTGTTCGAGGCGAAGATCGCCCCCGGCTTCACGATGCCCTCGAGCGCGCCGAACAGCTCCTTCTTGAGCGCGAGGTTCTCGGGCGCCGCCTCGATGATGAGGTCGCAGTCCGCGAGGTCCTCGAGCTTGACCGTGCCGGTGAGGTTCTTCTTCACCTTGTCGAGCTCGTAGGGCGCGACCTTGCCCTTGTCGATGCCGCCCTGCAGGAACTTGTGGATGGAACCGATGCCCTTGTCGAGCGCGTTCTGCGAGACCTCGCGCACGATCGTGGGGAAGCCCGCCTGTGCGCTGACCTGCGCGATGCCGCTGCCCATGAGGCCGCAGCCGATCACGCCGACTCTCTGGATCGCCATGGAGTGATTGCCTCCGGAAGGATGCGTTGGGGTGGTCGAGGACGGGCGAGGATAGGACCCGCGGCGGGGCCCGACAAGCGTGCGCGGCCCGCGTGCTAGGCTGCGCACTCGCGTGCCCGCGCTCGGCCCCCGCGAGCGGCCCACCTGCGTTCCGGAGGTCCCGCCATGCGTCGTCCGTTCCGTCCCCTCGTGTTCGTCGTGATCCTCGTCGTCGCGTCGTGCGCGCTCAGCGTTCCCGCGTTCGCGCAGCGCCCCGACCTCGTGCGCTACCGGCTCGCGCTGTTGCGCCGCGGTCCGTCGTGGACCGCGGAGCGCACGCCGCGCACCGACAGCATCCAGGCCGGACACATGGCGAACATCCGGCGCATGGCCGACCTCGGGGTGCTGCTCGCGGCCGGACCGTTCGAGAACGGGGGAGCGCTGCGCGGGCTGTTCGTGTTCACGCCGGGCGAGGGCGCACTCGACACGCTGCTCGCGGGTGACCCCGCGATCGCGAGCGGTCGCCTGACGTGCGAGCTCCACGACTGGTGGGCGCCGCGCGGTCTCGGGGACGACTACCGTCGTCGCGCCGCCGAAGGCGTGACGCGTGATTCCATGGTGACGTTCGCGTTCGCGCTGCTGCGGCGAGCCGAGGGCGCTGTGGACGATCGGACAGCGCGAGCCGGGGAGGGGACCGCGCGTGAAGCCGGTCCCGGTCGTGCGGCCCGCGCGCCGCGTCCCGAGGGTGGGCCGCTCGTGTTCGCGGGCCGCATCGAGGGCACGGGGGACCTGCGTGCGGTGCACGTGTACGCCTCGGATCGCGCGACCGCCGAGAGAGCGCTCGCGGAGGATCCGGGGGTGCGCCGCGGGCGTCTGGTCCCCGAATGGCTCACCTGGTGGACCGCATGGGGCACCGTGCCGGGGCACTGAGACCCGCCCTCAACGCCAGCGGGAGTGCATGCTAGGCTGAACGTTCCGACACGGCGCACCCGACCCTCGCAGCGCCGCGCCCCCATCTCCCCGGAAGCCATGTCCGCCAACCTCCTCGTCCGCCGACTCCACTACTGGGCGACCGCGTTCGTCGCGCTGCCCATGCTCGTGGTCATCGTCACCGGTGTCCTGCTGCAGGTGAAGAAGCAGGTGCCCTGGGTGCAGCCGCCTGAGCGTCGCGGTTCGGCGACCGAACCCACGTTGGGGTTCGAGGCGCTGCTCACCGCCGTGCGCTCGCAGCCGGGCCTCGAAGCGACCGCATGGGAGGACGTCCGGCGCGTGGACGCGCGGCCGTCGCGCGGCATGGCCAAGGTGGTGCTCGACTCGGGCCACGAGGTGCAGGTGGACCTCGCCACGGGTGCCGTGCTGCAGACCGCGATGCGCAGGTCGGACCTCATCGAGTCGCTGCACGACGGATCGTTCTTCGGTGGTGACGTGGGGCGCTTCGGTGTGTTCCTGCCCACCGCCCTCGTGTTGCTCGGCATGTGGTGCACCGGTCTCTGGATGTTCGCGCTCCCGTTCGTCGTCCGTCGTCGTCGCGCCGCACGCGCGGCCCGCGTCGCGTCCGGGGGCTGATCCCGTCGCAGGAGAGGAGCTTCGTCCCATCATGAAGGGTCTCATCGAATCGCTGGTGATCGAGGGTCGTTCCCGCATCGTGCTGCTCGTGCTCGACGGTCTCGGCGACCTGCCCGACGCCGCTCGCGGCGGACGCACGCCGCTCGAGGCGGCGCGCACGCCGAACCTCGACGCGCTCGCGCCTTCGAGCGCGCTCGGTCGGTTGGTGCCCGTCGCGCCGGGTGTGACCCCCGGCAGTGGTCCCGGGCACCTGGGGCTCTTCGGCTACGACCCGCTCACGCATCCGGTCGGACGCGGCGTGCTCGAGGCGTTGGGCGCGGGTGTGGACCTGCAGCCCGGTGACGTCGCGGCGCGTGCCAACTTCTGCACCGTGGACGCCGCGGGTGTGGCGACCGATCGGCGCGCGGGCCGCATCCCCACCGAGACCTGCGTGCGACTCGTCGAGCGTCTGCGCGCTGAAGCGTCGCGCTTCGAGGACGTCGAGGTGGTGCTGCTGCCGGGCAAGGGGCACCGCTTCGTCGCCGTGCTGCGCGGTCCGGGCCTGGGCGGCGCGGTGAGCGATGCCGACCCGCACAAGGAGGGCAAGCCCATCCCCGCGGCGCGTGCGCTCGAGGCGGGGGCCGGCCACGAGAAGGCGGCTCGCATCGTGAACGCGTTCGTCGCGCGCGCGGGCGAGGTGCTGCGTGCCGAGGCGCCCGCCAACGCCGTGCTCATGCGAGGTCTCTCGGAGCGACCGTCGTTCCCGGGTTACCGCGAGCGCTTCGGCCTGCGCGCCGCGGCGATCGCCGCGTACCCCATGTACCGCGGGGTCGCGAGCCTCGCCGGCATGGACCTGTTCGTGCCCACCGGCGAGACCGCGGCCGACGCGTTCGCTGTGGCCGAGCGGGAGTGGGCGTCGCACGACTACCTGTTCCTGCACGTGAAGGGCACCGACATGGCCGGCGAGGATGGCGACTTCGACGCCAAGGTCGCGGTCATCGAGTCGGTGGACGCCGCGCTGCCGCGCCTGCTCGCGCTGCGCCCCGACGTGCTGTGCATCACCGGCGATCACTCCACGCCCGTGCCCATGAAGGGGCACTCGTGGCATCCGGTGCCCGCGCTCGTCCATTCCGGCGTATGCTTCGCCGACGGCGAGCCGCGTTTCCACGAGAAGGCGTGTCGCGCGGGCTCGCTCGGCACGCTGCTCAGCAAGGACCTCATCGCGGTGCTGCTCGCCAACGCGGGCCGCCTCGACAAGTACGGAGCCTGATCATGACCTCCCGACGCCTGCCTCCGCTCCGCCCGTTCGTGCTCGTCGCGTTCCTCGCTCTCGCCCTCGGTGGTGTCGCGCAGGCCGCGACGCCGCAACCGATCGCGAACCCCGCGTTCGGGTTCCCGGTCCCCGGTGACGCCCCGGCCCCGTCCAACGCCGCCTCGGCCGGACTCGCGCTCGCCGATCGTTGGCTGGGGGAGACCGCCTTCGAGAACCCGGCCGCGGGTGCCGCGCGCGGATTCGCGCTGCAGGTCTCGCCGGTCTTCCAGCGCGTGAACCGCCAGGACCTCGCCTCGACCAACCGTTCGACCGTGCAGAAGCGCGGCTACCCCGACGTGGCCGGCGGTGCGCTCGCGTACGGCACCACGTTCTGGTCGGCGACGCTCTACGCGTGGCATCCCGTGCTGCGACTCGAGCAGCTCGTGTACGAGTCGGGCCCCATCGCCACGCCCGCCTCGGTCTCGCAGGAGGCGTTGCAGCGCGAGTTGCGCGCCGGGCTCGCGTTGTCGTTCGCGATGGGCGATCGCATGCGCGTCGGCGTGGCGGGTGAGTACGTGGACCGTCGCGACTCGTACACCGCCGAGGTGCAGTCGGGCGGCCCGAGCTCGGGCACGCGCTCGCTCACGCTCGAGGGCAGCGGCATGGCGGCGAGCGCAGGTCTCACGTACGCCAACGACCCCGATCGTCCGTGGGGGAGCTGGTTCGGTGCCGCCGTGCACTGGCAGGGTGAGCTCGACCTCGACGGCGCCTACGAGGAGAGCCTGATCCTCGGCGACTCCACCGGCACGCTCGCGACCACGCGCTCGGCGGCGTTCTCGGGCGGCGCCTCGGCGCGACTCACGGTCGCGCCCGCGACGCGCGTCGTGGTCGGGCTGTCGGCGAACGCGGGGCAGGACTGGACCGGCTTCGATCGCGCCACCGACGCCGGGCTCTCGTACGGCATCGGGCTCGACTGGAAGACGCCCGAGCTGCCGTGGGGCGTGCGGTTCGGGGTGGGGCAGGAGCGCAACCCGGGGGCTCTCGAGGAGCGCGCCGGTCTGCTGTCGGTCGGCTTCACGCTCGTCTCGGGCGACATGGTGTTCGACCTTGGGCTGCTGCACCGCAACCTCGAGCGCTCGGGCTTCGCGCGCTCGGCCGACGACCGGGCGGTCGGTTCGGTCCGTATCGCCTTCTGAGCGAACCTCTTGCGGCGGTCCCGCGCGGGGCCCCCGGCCGGTCGGAACGGTCGGGGGCCCTGTGCTATGCTGCCGCCCGCTCTTGCGGCCTGCGGAGCCTCTGGACGGGCCCCCGTCCGACTCCGCCACGACCGCCGCCGTTCCGCGCGGGGCGTCGCCCGGGTGCGCCGCGCCGAACGGTCTGCGTGCGAGAGTGGCGAAACTGGCAGACGCGCCGGATTTAGGTTCCGGTGAGGCGACTCGTGGGGGTTCGAATCCCCCCTCTCGCACCAACCCGCCCGTTCCGCACCAACATCCCGAGTACCGACCTCCAGACTCCGAAACCCCGATAGGACCGCACCGAACATGACGCACACCGTCCGAGAGACCGGCCCCTCGCAGTACACCCTCACCGTCGAGGTCCCGACCGACCGCGTCGAGGAGCGCATGCTCCAGGTCGCGCGCGTCTTCCAGCGCCAGGTCTCGATGCCCGGCTTCCGCAAGGGGAAGGTCCCCCTCGAGCAGGTCCGCAAGGAGTACGCGGCCGAGATCGAGCGCGAGTTCCTGGATCGCTTCATCCCCGAGGTGACGCACGAGGCGCTGCGCGAGGCGAGCCTGGTCGCGGTGGTGCCGCCGTCGGTGCCCAACCTGCGCTTCACGCCCGGCGAGCCGCTGTCGTTCGAGGTGGTGGTGGACACCGCCCCGAAGGTCGAGGTCAAGGACTGGAAGGGCTTTCCGCTGAAGCGGCGCATCCGTCCGGTCGAGGAGGCCGCGGTCGAGTCCATGCTGGGTCAGCTCCGCGAGGAGTCGGCCGTGTTCGAGGACGTGGATCGTCCGGCCGGCGACGGCGACGTCGTGCTGCTCGACTCGCAGCGCATGGACGCCAACGGTCGCCGACTCGCGGGCACGCTCTCGAAGGGCGCACGCATCCTGTTGGGCGCCCCCGACCTTCTGCCCGAGTTGCAGAGCGGGCTCATGGGGGCCGAGGCGGGGCAGGAGCGCACCGTCTCGGTGACCTATCCGGCCGACTACCGTCAGGCCGAGGTCGCCGGTCAGACCATCCGCTACGTCATCAAGGTGAAGGGCGTGCAGCAGCGTCGCCTGCGCGACCTCGACGACGCGCTCGCCAAGGACGTGTTCGGGCTCGACACCATCGCCGCGCTGCGCGAGCGCATCAAGGCCAACCTCGAGGGCGAGGACGAGCGCCGCTGGCGCCGTGACCTCGAGGCGCAGGCCATCGACGAGCTCATCAAGCGTCACCCGGTCGAGCTCTCGCCGCGGCTCGTGAGCTACATGCTCGAGCAGGTCGTGCACGAGCAGACGGGCGGCCGGTCGGTGTCCGACGACCTGCGCAAGCAGCTCGAGGAGCACTACCGTCCGGGCGTCGAGCGTTCGCTCAAGCGCGAGATCCTGCTCATCGCGGTCGCCCAGCAGGAGAAGCTCGAGGTCTCCAACGAGGAGGTCGCGCAGCGCATCCTCCGGTTGCAGGAATCCGACCCCCGCAACGCTGCCCGGGTGCGCCAGCACTACGCGTCGGCTGACCGGCGGCGGGCGCTGGCCGAGTCCTTGCTTGAGGAGAAGGCCCTCCACCTCGTGGTCGAGGCCGCCAAGCTCGAGGACGAGATCCTGGCACCGGCGGGGGCCGAGGGGGCCCCGGCAGGCGCCTGATCAGATAGTTCGCAAGTCCTGTCACGAAGTTGCCGATGAATCTCCAGTCCGAACCTAGAGAAAGGGATCCAGGATGGCTTCCGTTCCGTTCGTTGTGGAGCAGACCGGTCGTGGTGAGCGCGCGTACGACATCTACTCGCGTTTGCTCAAGGATCGCATCATCTTCATCGGTACGCCGATCGACGATTACATCGCGAACCTCGTCGTCGCCCAGATGATCTTCCTCGAGGGCGAGGATCCGGATCGCGACATCAACCTGTACATCCAGAGCCCCGGCGGCGTCGTCTCGGCCGGCCTCGCGATCTACGACACGATGCAGTTCGTGAAGTGCCCGGTCAGCACGCTGTGCATGGGCCTCGCCGCCTCGATGGGCGCCGTGCTGCTCACCGCCGGCGCGACGGGCAAGCGTTACTGCCTCCCGAACGCCCAGGTCATGATCCACCAGCCGCTCGGTGGTGCGCAGGGCCAGGCCTCGGACATCGAGATCGCGACCCGCGAGATGCTCAAGACGCGCGAGCGTCTCAACCGCATCCTCGCGAAGCACTCGGGCAAGGCGATCGACCAGATCGTCAAGGACACCGATCGCAACTACTGGATGACCGCCGAGGAGGCCAAGGCGTACGGCCTCGTCGACGAGATCATCGAGAAGCGCCGCTAGGCCGGGCGGCCCACTCCGGGCCGCGCGGATCCTCCCGCCGTTCACGAGGGCAGGACACCCCATGAAGAAGCGTGTCTCCACGCCGCACCCCATCCGCTGCTCGTTCTGCGGCCGCGGTCAGGACGAGGTCGCCCGCCTCGTCTCCGGCCCGTCCGTGTACATCTGCAGTGAGTGCGTCAAGCTGTGCAACGACATCCTCGAGGGGGAGACCGAGCGCGAGGCCCCGTCGGCCGGCGGTGCGCTGCCGAAGCCGTCGGAGATCAAGAAGATCCTCGACGACTACATCGTCGGTCAGGCCCGCGCCAAGAAGACGCTGTCGGTGGCGGTGTACAACCACTACAAGCGCATCTACTCGCCGCCGCAGGCCGGTGAGATCGAGATCGAGAAGTCGAACATCCTGCTCATCGGTCCCACGGGCACGGGCAAGACCCTGCTCGCGCGCACGCTCGCCCGCTTCCTCAAGGTGCCGTTCGCGATCGTGGACGCCACCAGCCTGACCGAGGCCGGTTACGTCGGCGAGGACGTCGAGAACATCCTCGTGCGTCTGCTGCAGTCGGCGGACTTCAACCTGGTCAACGCCGAGCACGGCATCGTGTACATCGACGAGATCGACAAGATCTCGCGCAAGAGCGAGAACCCCAGCATCACGCGCGACGTCTCGGGTGAGGGCGTGCAGCAGGCGCTCCTCAAGATCCTCGAGGGCACCGTCGCCAACGTGCCGCCGCAGGGGGGGCGCAAGCATCCGCAGCAGAAGTACATCGAGGTCAACACCAAGGACATCCTGTTCATCTGCGGTGGCGCCTTCGAGGGTCTGGACAAGGTCGTCGAGAAGCGCGTGGGCCAGAAGGTCCTCGGTTTCGGCGCCGACGTGAAGACCAAGAAGGAGCGCAACACGGGCGAGTACCTGGCGCTCGTGGAGCCCGACGACCTGCTGCGCTTCGGCCTCATCCCCGAGCTCGTCGGCCGTCTGCCGGTGGTCGGCACGCTCGACTCGCTCGACGAGGACGCGCTCGTGCGCATCCTGACCGAGCCGAAGAACGCCATCACCAAGCAGTACGCGCGCTTCATGGAGATGGAGGGCGTCAAGCTCGACTTCACCGAGGACGCGCTGAGCGCCATCGCGCAGCAGGCCATCGCCCGCGGCACCGGGGCGCGCGGCTTGCGTGCGGTCATCGAAGAGGCGATGCTGGAGGTGATGTACGACATCCCGTCGAGGTCGGACGTCATCGGCTGCACGATCTCGAAGGAGTGCATCCTGAACGGCGCGCCGCCGCTGTTGACCTTCCGCGGCGAGCGCGAGAAGCGGCGCAAGGAAGCCTGATCCGGTACGACCCCGGGTTCCCCGGCGGAGCGTGAGCGGGCGGCGCCTCGGCGCCGCCCGTTCGGCTTCCCGCACCGAGGAGTCCGTCGTGCCACCGAAGTCCCGCCGCCCGGCCCCCCCGAAGCGCGCCGCCAAGCGCGCCCAGCCGACGCGTCCTGCGCGTCCCGCCGAGCCCGAGCCGCCCGCCGCCGAGGCGGCGCGTCCACGCGGCCGGGGAGGGGCTTCCCGGGCCGCCGCCTCGCCTTTCGAGGTCCGGCGCGGGGACGAGCGCATCACCGTCCCGGGCCGCCTGCCGCTGCTGCCGTTGCGCGACGTGGTCGTGTTCCCCGACATGACCATCACGCTGCTCGTGGGCCGCGCGCCCAGCGTCAACGCGATCGAGCGCGCGATGGCCGCCGACCGGTTGCTGTTCGTGACCGCGCAGAAGCGTAGCGAGGTCGCCGATCCGCAGCAGGACGAGCTCCACCGCATCGGCTGCGTGGTGCGCGTGCTGCAGTTGTTCCGGCTGCCCGACGGCACGCTGCGCGTCCTCGTCGAGGGGCTGGCGCGAGCCGAGGTCGCGCGCTTCCAGTGGTCGGCCGACTTCTTCACCGTCGAGGCGCGCGCCCTGCCCGACCCCGATCGGCCCGACCCCGAGCACGAGGCGCTCGTGCGGCACGCGAACTCGTTGTTCCAGGACTACGTGCAGCTCAACCGCCGCATCCCCGACGAGGTCGTGCCGTCCACGGCCGCGATCACCGGGCCGGTCCAGGTCTCGTACGCCATCGCCGGCCATCTGCTCGTGAAGGCCGCGGTCAAGCAGCGGCTGCTCGAGACGCCCGACGCCGCGACGCGCCTGCGCCTGCTCGCCGAGACGCTGTCCGCGGAACTCGAGATCCTGCGCCTCGAGCGCAAGATCGAGGGGCAGGTGCGCACGCAGGTGCACAAGAACCAGAAGGAGTTCTATCTCAACGAGCAGCTCAAGGCGATCCGCAAGGAGCTCGGTCACCAGAACGAGTTCGCGAGCGAGCTCGAGGAGCTCGAGGCCGCCATCCGTAAGGCGCGCATGCCGCAGGAGGTCCGGGCCAAGGCGGTGAAGGAGCTCGAGCGCCTGACGCGCATGAGCTTCATGTCGCCCGAAGCGACCGTCGTGCGGGGCTACCTCGACTGGCTCACCACGCTGCCGTGGCGCAAGGTGACGCGCGACAACCTCGACATCGCCAACGTGCAGCAGGTGCTCGACGAGGACCACTTCGGACTCGGCAAGGTGAAGGAGCGCCTCATCGAGTACCTGTCGGTGCTCAAGCTCACCGGTCACCACAAGGCGCCGATCCTCTGCCTCGTGGGCCCGCCGGGCGTGGGCAAGACGTCGCTCGGGCGCTCCATCGCGCGTGCCATCGGGCGGCGGTTCGTGCGCGTCGCGCTGGGCGGCGTGCGCGACGAGTCCGAGATCCGCGGGCACCGACGCACCTACATCGGCTCCATGCCGGGGCGCATCGTGCAGAGCCTGCGGCGCGCCGGCAGTCGCAATCCCGTGTTCCTGCTCGACGAGATCGACAAGCTCGGCTCCGACTGGCGCGGGGATCCCGCGAGCGCGCTGCTCGAGGTGCTCGACCCCGAGCAGAACCACACCTTCAACGACCATTACCTCGAGGTGGACTTCGACCTCTCGCAGGTCATGTTCGTGTGCACCGCCAACAGCCTCGGGGGGATCCCGGCGCCAAGCGCTTCCTGCTGCCCAAGCAGAAGGCCGCCTCGGGCCTCGAGCCCGGTGACCTCGAGGTGCCCGACGAGACCCTGCGCGACCTCGTCAACGGCTGGACGCGCGAGTCCGGCGTGCGCAGCCTCGAACGCGAGGTCGCACGTCTGTGCCGCAAGGTCGCCCGTCGCAAGGCCGAGGGCACCCTGGACGGGACCGTCACCGTGGCCGTGGACGAGCTCACCACGCTGCTGGGGCCGCGTCGCTTCACCGATTCGCCGCTCGAGCGCCGCTCGCGCATCGGCGTGGCGAACGGGCTGGCCTGGACCGAGACCGGCGGCGACCTGCTCACCATCGAGGTGAGCGTGTTGCCGGGCAAGGGCGAGCTGCTGCTCACCGGCAAGCTCGGGGACGTCATGCGCGAGTCCGGGCAGGCGGCGATGTCGTACGCCCGCTCGCGCGCCTCGCATCTGGGGCTCGACCGGTGGTTCCATCGCGACATGGACGTGCACGTCCACGTGCCCGAGGGCGCCATGCCCAAGGACGGACCGTCGGCCGGCATCACCATGGCGACCGCACTCGTCTCGGCGCTCACCGGCGTGCCGACCCGCGCCGACGTGGCCATGACCGGTGAGATCACCCTGCGCGGGGCCGTCCTGCCCATCGGCGGCCTCAACGAGAAGCTCGGCGCGGCGCGCCGCGCCGGAGTGCGCACCGTGCTCGTGCCGCGCGCCAACGAGAAGGACCTGTCCGAGGTCCCCGAGTCGGTCCGAGCCGATCTCGAACTCGTGCCCGTGGACGACATGGACCAGGTGCTGCGGCTCGCGCTCGACCACGCCCAGGGCGCCGTCACGCCCACCCCCGAACCCGAAACCTCCGCCGGCCCCGGCGCCGGCCCCTACGCCCACTGAACCGGGAGAGACCCGACCCATGACCGCTCCTTCGACGCCCCGCACCGCCACCCGCCCGCGCCTGTTCACGCCCGGACCGGTCGAGATCCCGGACCGCATCCTGCGCGCGCTGTCGCGCATCCCGCCGCACCACCGCACCGACGTGTTCCGCGCGGTGTACAAGCGTGTGAGCGAGGACCTGCGCTGGGTCCACCAGACCGAGGGCGAGGTGCTCATGCTCGCGGCCTCGGGCTCGGGCGCGATGGAGGCCTGCGTGGTGAACCTCATGGCGCCGGGACGCAAGGCGCTGTGCATCGTGGGCGGTAAGTTCGGTGAGCGCTGGGGCAGCATCTGCAAGGCGTACGGCGTGCCGTACTCCACGATCGACGTGGCGTGGGGCCACGCGGTCTCGATCGCCGAGGTCGAGCAGCGACTCGACGCCGACCCCGACATCGCGGTGGTGTTCGGCACCCACAGCGAGACCAGCACCGCAACGCTGCACGACGCGCGCGCCCTGGCGCAGGTCACGCGCGCGCGCGGCCGCATGCTGGTGCTCGACGCCATCACCAGTCTGGGCGTGCACCCGCTGCCGCAGGACGAGTGGGGCGTGGACGTGGTCGTGACGGGTTCGCAGAAGGGACTCATGTCGCCCCCGGGTGTCGCCACCGTGAGCCTCGCGCCGTGGGCGTTGCAGGCCATCGAGGGCGATCGCCTGCCGCGCTTCTACTGGGACCTGCGCAAGGCGCGTAAGAACCTGCCCGCGGGCGAGAGCGCGTACACCCCGGCCGTGAGCCTCATCTACGCGGTCGGCGAGGCGCTCGAGATGATGAAGGAGGAGGGGCTCGCCAACGTGCACGCCCGTCACCGCCGCCTCGGGGCCGCGGTGCGCACGGGTGCGCAGGCGATCGGTTGGACGCTGTTCTCACACAGCCCGGCCGACTCGGTGACCGCGCTGGAGCCGCCGGCCGGCGTGGACGCCTCGGCCACGGTGAAGCGCCTGCGCGAGATCCACGGCATCACGGTGGCCGGCGGGCAGGACCACATGAAGGGCAAGATGATCCGCATCGGGCACATGGGCGCGTACGACCTGTCCGACGTGTTCGTCGTGCTGGCGGCGCTCGAGGAGTGCACCACGGCGCTCGGCCGTCCGTCCTCGGGCGCGATCGAGGCCGCGCACCACGGCGCTCGGCCGTCCGTCCTCGGGCGCGATCGAGGCCGCCCGTCGCG
Organism: Candidatus Eiseniibacteriota bacterium; assembly: GCA_041184705.1. GTDB lineage: Bacteria > Eisenbacteria > RBG-16-71-46 > RBG-16-71-46 > RBG-16-71-46 > JAIOPA01. The sequence goes on along the minus strand of JBEGJG010000032.1, from coordinate 8,784 downwards.
CGTGGGAGGGAGCGTGAAGGTCCTCGCCTGTGACGGTGTGGACGCAGTCGCGGTGAAGCGCATCCGTGACGCGGGCCACGAGGTGGTGGAGGCCAAGGGTCTGAAGGGCGATGCGCTGATCGCGGCCCTGCAGGGCGTGCACGGCATCCTCGTGCGCAGTGCCACGCAGGTCACCGCCGACGTGCTCGCCGCCGCCCCCGACCTCAAGGTCGTGGTGCGTGCCGGGACCGGCGGCGGCGGAGGCGCGCGGGGTGGTGGTGCGCAACACGCCGAACGCGAACAGCATCTCGGTCGCCGAGCTGGTGTTCGCCATGCTGCTCGGCATCGAACGGCACATCGGGCCCGCCGATCACGACCTGCACGCCGGACGCTGGGAGAAGTCCAAGTACGCCGGGCACGAGGTGTACGGCCGCACGATGGGCATCCTCGGGTTCGGGCGCATCGGGCGCGAGGTCGCGGTGCGCGCGCGCGCCTTCGGCATGCCGGTCGTGGCGCACGACCCCGTGGTGAGTGCGACCCCGGCCGGGTTCGACTGGGTGCGACTCACCGATCGCGACACCGTGCTACGCGAGTGCGACGTGCTCACGCTCCACGTCCCGCTCACCGCGCAGACGCGACACTCCGTCTCGACGCGCGAGTTCGAGCTCATGAAGCCCGGCGCCGTGCTCGTGAACGCGTCGCGCGGCGGCGTGGTGGACGAGACGGCGTTGCACGTCGCGCTCACCTCGGGCCGACTTCGTGCCGCCGGGGTGGACGTGTTCGAGCAGGAGCCCGCGCCGGCCGACCATCCGTTGCTCTCGCTGCCCAACGTGCTCGTGCTGCCGCACCTCGGGGCTTCGACGTCCGAGGCGCAGTCGCGAGCGGGCACCGACGCGGCCGAGGCCATGCTGGAGGTGTTCGAGACGCTCGGCGGTCGCTGAGTCCCGTCCTCG
>JBEGJG010000032.1:0-7835 GCA_041184705.1 Candidatus Eiseniibacteriota bacterium | reverse complement strand
TGGGTATGTTGCGCCGTCCGTCACGTGGAAGGGGACCTCTCGATGCCGTGCACGGTGGTGGTGGGCGCCCAGTGGGGCGATGAGGGCAAGGGCAAGATCGTCGACGCGCTCTCCGAGGCGGCCGACGTGGTCGCCCGCTACCAGGGTGGACCCAACGCGGGCCACAGCGTCATCCACCACGGCGAGACGATCGTCCTGCACCTCATCCCGTCCGGCATCCTGCATCCCGGCCGTCGCTGCCTCATCGGCAACGGCGTGGTGGTGGACCCGGTCAAGCTGCACGAGGAGGTGCTGCGGCTCGAGGCGCGCGGTGTGCCCGCCTCGTCGCAACTCGGTGTGAGCCCCGCGGCGCACCTCATCCTGCCCTATCACCGCTCGGTCGAGGCGCGCTTCGAGCGCGGCCCGGGCGCGATCGGTACGACGGGCCGCGGCATCGGTTTCGCCTACCGCGACAAGGCATCGCGCATCGGGCTGCGCGTCGGCGACCTGTTCGACCGCGAGCACTTCGTGGCGCAGGCCGACCGCAATCTGGCGCGTCTCGCGTTCGAGTACCCCGACGCGGCCGCCGAGCTCGCGGGCATGAGCGGTGCGGCGCTCCACGACGCGCTCGAGCCCGTCGCGGCGTGGTTGCGTCCGCTCGTCACCGACGTGGGCGACGAACTGCATCAGGCGCTCCGCGCCGGTCGTCACGTGCTGCTCGAGGGCGCACAGGGCACGTTGCTCGACCTCGACCACGGCACCTACCCGTTCGTGACCAGCTCGCCGGCGAGTGCCGCCGGAGCCCCGCTCGGGGTGGGGCTGGGGCCGACCGCGGTGGACGAGGTGATCGGTGTCACCAAGGCCTACGCCACGCGCGTCGGACACGGACCGTTCCCGAGCGAGATGCCCGAGGACGAGGCCGCGAACCTGCGCGAGCGGGGCGAGGAGTACGGCGCCACGACCGGGCGCCCGCGCCGTTGCGGCTGGCTCGACCTGCCCGCGCTGCGCTACGCCGCGCGCGTGAACGGCCTCACGCGGCTCGTCGTCACGAAGCTCGACATCCTCGACGGCTTCGACGAGGTCAAGGTCGCGGTCGGCTACACGGTGGACGGCCGCGAGGTGTCGGGGTTCCCGTCATCGGCGCGCGAACTCGAGCGCTGCCGTCCGGTGCTGCGCACGTTCCCGGGTTGGCGCACCGCGACCACCGGCGTGCGCACGTGGTCCGCGCTGCCCGCTGCGGCACGCGACTACCTCGAGTGGATCGAACGCGAGGTCGGGGTGCCCATCCAGCGCGTCTCGGTGGGCGCGGGTCGCGAATCGGAGCTGGCGAGGGCGTGAGGCCCGACGCGTCGGCCCCGTCCCGCGGCCGCACGCACGGAAGTGGTGCTCGCTCCTCGCGCGGAGTGGTTCCCGCCACCGAGCGACATCCCGTCAGTCCGGTGCCAGCCTGTCATCACCCGATGGTCGAAGTCGCGAGCCCCGCCCTCGCGCGAATCCTTCGCGGGGTCGTGCAACATGCTGTGCGTGTGTCGGTTGCGCGCGGTGCATGTTTCCTCATCGAAGGCCGCGCGATGGCCCGCAAGTTGCCCTTCCGAGCACTCGGGTGACCATGTCCCGTCCCGCCATGGTCCGACCGTCCACCGGCACGCCGATGGATGGCCCCCCGGCGGGATGGGTCGAGTGGTCGCCCGGTCCCGCGTTCCCGCACCCCTTCGGGAACGCCCCCGTCCTCCCGGAGCCGCCATGAACCAAACCCTCGACACGTTCCGATACGACGACGCGATCGTCCGGAGATTCCTGGTCGCGACCTTCGTCTGGGGCCTCGTCGGCATGCTCGTCGGGCTGTACATCGCCCTCCAGCTCGCCGTGCCCGAGCTCAACGTCGCGCCCTGGCTCACGTTCGGTCGTCTGCGCCCGCTGCACACCAACGCGGTCATCTTCGCGTTCGCGGGCAACGCGTTCTTCATGGGCGCGTACTACTCGACCCAGCGCCTGCTCAAGACGCGCATGTTCTCGGACGCGCTGTCGAACCTGCACTTCTGGGGTTGGCAGGCCATCATCGTGGCGGCCGCGCTCACGCTGCCGACCGGGTTCACGCAGGCGAAGGAGTACGCCGAGCTCGAGTGGCCCATCGACATCGCGATCGCGGTGGTCTGGGTGGTGTTCGCGGTCAACTTCTTCGGCACCATCGCGCGCCGTCGCGAGCGCCATCTGTACGTCGCGATCTGGTTCTACATCGCCAGCATCGTGACCGTGGCGCTCCTGCACATCTTCAACAACCTCTCCCTGCCCGTCGGGCCGCTCAAGAGCTACTCGGTCTACGCGGGCGTGCAGGACGCGTTCATGCAGTGGTGGTACGGCCACAACGCGGTGGCGTTCTTCCTCACCACCCCGTTCCTCGGCCTCATGTACTACTTCATGCCGAAGGCGGCCGAGAAGCCGGTGTTCTCGTACCGGCTCAGCATCCTGCACTTCTGGACCCTGGTGTTCATGTACATCTGGGCCGGCCCGCACCACCTGCACTACACGGCGCTGCCGGAGTGGGCGAGCACGCTGGGCATGCTGTTCTCGGTCATGCTCTGGATGCCGTCGTGGGGCGGCATGATCAACGGCCTGCTCACGCTGCGCGGCGCGTGGCACAAGGTGGTCGAGGACCCGGTCCTCAAGTTCTTCGTGGTCGCGATCACGGCCTACGGCATGGCGACGTTCGAGGGGCCCATGCTGTCGGTGAAGACCGTGAACGGGCTGGCGCACTACACGGACTGGATCATCGCGCACGTGCACACGGGTGCGCTCGGCTGGAACGGGTTCATGGCGTTCGGCATGATCTACTGGCTCATGCCGCGCCTCTTCGGTGCCCCGCTGTTCTCCAAGCGCCTCGCCGAGGTGCACTTCTGGTTCGCGACCTTCGGCATGATCTTCTACGCGGCCGCCATCTACAGCGCCGGGCTCACGCAGGGCCTCATGTGGCGTGCGTTCGATGCCACCGGCCGACTGCAGTTCCCGGACTTCATCGAGACCACGATGAAGCTCATGCCGATGTACTGGATGCGAGTGGTCGGCGGCACGCTCTACATCGTCGGCATGCTGCTGTTCGGTTGGAACGTGCTCATGACCTGGCGGCGTCGTCCGGCGAGGCTCGAGGACCCGGTCGCCCAGGCCGCGCCGCTCGAGCGTGCCTTGCCGCCCGCGCCGTCCGAGCCCGGCAACGCGTGGCAGCGGTTCGTGGCCGCGCGCTGGCACCGTCGCTGGGAGGCCCTGCCCGTGACGTTCACGGTCTGGGTCGTCATCGCGGTCGTGGTCGCCTCGCTGTTCGAGATCCTGCCCACGTTCCTCATCCGCTCCAACGTGCCCACCATCACCGCGGTCTCGCCGCTCACGCCGCTCGAGCTCGCCGGGCGCGACCTCTACATCCGCGAGGGTTGCTTCAACTGCCACTCGCAGATGATCCGGCCGTTCCGGCACGAGACCGAGCGCTACGGCGAGTACTCCAAGCCGGGTGAGTTCGTGTACGACCACCCGTTCCTGTGGGGCTCGCGCCGCATCGGGCCGGACCTCGCGAGGCAGGGTGGCAAGTACCCGAACCTGTGGCATGTGCGTCACATGCAGGACCCGCGCGCGATCACTCCGCGTTCCATCATGCCGGCGTACCCGGACATGCTGAAGCGGCCCGTGGACTTCGCGGGTATCCAGAAGCGCGTGGACGCCATGGCCATGTTGGGCGTGCCCTACGGGGACCTCGTGCGCGGCGGGGCCGAGGACGTGGCGCGTGAGCAGGCCCGCATGATCGCCGACGACATCATCGCCAACGGCGGTCCGTCGGGGCTCGAGGACAAGGAGATCGTGGCGATGGTCGCCTACCTGCAGCGCCTCGGCGTGGACATCCGGCGCACCGACGCCACCGCGATCGCCGAGCCGACGGGAGGGCGTTGACATGAAGCTCTCCGACGTCGTCGGCCACGCCGGGCTGTCGTTCTACACCGAGGTCGCGCTCCTGCTGTTCCTCGCCGTCTTCGTGGCGGTCGTGGTCCGGGTCTTCTGGCCCGGCCAGCGCGATGAACTGGAGGCGCAGCGCATGCTGCCGCTCGAACCCGAGACGCCCGCCGATCCGCGGGAAGGAGGCGTGCGATGAACGAGCGCCGCGACGAGGACCGCCTGCTCGAGCACGAGTACGACGGCATCCGCGAGTACGACAACCCGCTGCCGCGGTGGTGGGTGATCATCCTGTGGGTGAGCGTGGTCTGGTCCGTGATCTACCTCGCCAACGTCATCCCCGGCGTGGGGGAGGGCCCGGGCCGCGCGCAGAACTACGAGAACGAGATGGCCGCGGCGCGCGAGCGCTTCGGCGACCCGAAGGCGGCCACCCAGGCCGGTGCGGTGGACGATTCCACCGTGCGAGCCGTGCTCGCCGATGCCGGGCGCGTCGCCGAGGGCCGGCAGGTGTTCACGACCTACTGCGCGGCCTGTCACCGCGAGGACCTCGGGGGCAGCATCGGACCGAACCTCACCGATGAGTACTGGATCCACGGCGCGCGCCCGTCGCAGGTTCACGCCACGGTCACGAACGGTGTGCTCGACAAGGGCATGCCGGCATGGGCCGGCGTGCTGCGTCCCGATCAGGTGACGGCCGTGTCGGCGTACGTGCTGTCCATGCAGGGCACGCACCCGAAGGACCCCAAGGAACCGCAGGGCATCAAGGTGGAGGAGGACGGGGAGCGGGAGTGATCCCGCACCCTTCCATGAGGAGCCGACCATGGCCGTGCAGCCGGTGATCCCGAACGCGCCCGGTCGCGTGCTGTCCACGATGAACGAGGACGGCTCGCGGCGCTGGCCGCGCCCCCGCCCCGCACACGGGGCGTGGTGGCAGCGGCGGCGGGCGATGGCTTGGTTCCTCATGGCCTTCTTCCTCATCCTGCCGTACGTGAAGGTGCACGGGCGGCCGGCCGTGCTGCTCGACCTGCCCCAGCGCGAGTTCCTGCTGTTCGGCGCACGGTTCCTCGCCACCGACACGGTGCTGTTCATGCTGCTCATGATCAGCACGCTCATCGGGATCTTCCTGGTGACGGCGGTGCTCGGACGCGTGTGGTGCGGGTGGGCTTGCCCGCAAACCGTGTACATGGAGTTCCTCTACCGTCCGATCGAGTACGCCATCGAGGGTGGCCCGCGCGGCGTCGAGGCACTCGACCGTCAGGGGGGCTTGCCTCCGCGTCGGCTGATCAAGTACCTCGTGTTCGCGGTGCTCGCGTGCGTGCTGGCGCACACGTTCCTCGCGTACTTCGTGGGGGTGGAGCGGCTCGCGGTCTGGGTGCGGCGTTCGCCCTTCGAGCACCCGACCTCGTTCCTCGTCATGCTCGGCACCACGGTCGCGGTCTTCCTTGATTTCGCGTGGTTCCGCGAACAGACCTGTCTGGTCGCGTGCCCGTACGGACGCCTGCAGTCCGTGCTGCTCGATCGGCGCTCCATGGTGGTGGGCTACGACACCCTGCGGGGCGAGCCCCGCATGAAGGGCGGGGCGCGGTCGCTGCCCGTGATCGCGGGCGACTGCGTGGACTGCCGCATGTGCGTGCAGGCGTGTCCGACCGGCATCGACATCCGCGACGGTCTGCAGATGGAGTGCGTGCAGTGCACGCAGTGCATGGACGCGTGCGACCGCGTCATGACGAAGCTCGGCCGCCCGCAGGGCCTCATCCGGTACGGTTCCCGCGACGGCTTCGAGCGCCGCGCGTCGTCGTGGTTGCGGCCGCGCGTCCTCCTTTACCCCTTGGTGCTGCTGGTCACCGGCGGGTTGTTCCTCGGCGTGCTGTTCACGCGACAGAACCTCGACGTCACCCTGTTGAGGGGCAAGGGCGAGCCGTACGTGATCCAGCACGACGGCACCCTGCTGCATCAGGTGCGCATCAAGTTCGTGAACCGCGTGGACGCGGGTCGCGAGGTGCGTCTTGCCCTCACGGGTGCGGACGATGCGCGGCTCGTGGCGCCCGTGAACCCGTTCCCGCTGCGGCCCATGGCCATGGCGACCACGACCGTGTTCGTGATCACGCCGCCTTACGGTTTCCACGAGGGTCGTCGCACGGTGGCCTTCGAGCTCACCGACGGGTCGGGTTGGCGCGAGCGGCAGGAGTGGTCGTTGCTCGGGCCCGACGTCGAGGAAGGGGCTGCTGCGCGATGAACGCCGCCCGGGTCTGGCCGCTGGCGATCGCCGGTGTGCTCGCGGTGACCGTGGTCGCCAACGTCGTGCTGCTGCGCGCGGCGAGCGGGCCCGATGCCGCGACGCCCGAGCCCGACTACTACCGCCGCGCCCTGGCCTGGGACAGCACGCAGGCCGAGCGCGCTCGCAGCGCGCGGCTGGGTTGGCGGTCCTCGTCCGAGTTCACGGTCGCCGACGGTACGACGCGCGTGCGCGTGACGCTGCGGGACTCGCTCGGCGTGGCCGTGCGCGGAGCCGCGGTGACCGCGACGGGCGTGCACAACCTCGCCCCGACGCGCCCCGAGCATTGGACGCTGGTCGAGACGGATCCGGGTCGCTACGAGGCCGCGGTGAGCCTGCCGCATGGCGGACGCTGGGAGGTCACGGTGGCCGCGACGCGCGACAGCGAGCGGTTCGTGGCTCTGGGACACGCCGAGTCGCCCGGAGCCGGGCGGTGATCGCGCTGCTCGGTTCGGTGCTGGGCGCGAGCTTGCTCGGCAGCCTGCACTGCGCCGCGATGTGCGGTGGGTTCGTGTGCGCCGTCTCGGGGCAGGGCCGCCCGCTCGCCTCGCAGGTCGCGTGGCACGCGGGGCGCGGGGCCGCGTACGTCGTGCTGGGAGTGCTCGCGGGGACGTTCGGTGCGGGCGTGGATCGCACCCTCGCGCCACTCGGGCTGCCGCATGCGGCGGCCGTGATCACCGGCGTGCTGCTCGTGGTGAGCGGCGTGCTCGCGCTCCTGCAGGCGGGAGGGCAGCGCGGGCTCCCGTCCGCGGACCCGACCCCGTTCGCACGCCTCGTGGGTTCCGGGTTGCGCGGTGTGCGCGACTGGCCGCTCGTGCCGCGCACGCTGGTCATGGGAGCGCTCACCGGGCTCCTGCCGTGTGGTTGGCTGTGGGCGTTCGTCGCCACCGCGGCGGGAACCGGCCGTCCGATCGCAGGGGCGCTCGTGATGACCGCGTTCTGGCTCGGCACACTGCCCGTGCTGGCCGCGCTCGGATTCGCCGCCGGCCGCGCGCTCGCGCCGTTGCGCGCCCGTCTGCCCGTGGTGACGGCGATCGCGATGATCGTGGTCGGACTGCTCACCGTGGGAGGGCGGTTCCGTCCGCACACGGGGCACGCGGGGCATGGCGGACATGGCGATCACGCCGGGCACACGAAGACCGTCGCGCCGACGAGCGCGTCCCCGGCAGCGAACGGCGAGGCGGGGAAGGCGCACGGGCATGGCGGTCACTGAGGCCCTATCACCGCCCGCCGAGGCGGTCTCGTGCACGCACTGCGGGCTCGACGTGCCCGAGGGGCGGATCCCGCACGACGGCGCGCGCCCGTTCTGTTGCACGGGCTGTGCGACCGCGTGGCAGGTGCTTCACGAGTTCGGGCTCGAGCGCTACTACGACATGGCGACGCGGCGCGAACAGCGGGTCGAGGCGACGGGGCGCAGCTTCGACGAGTTCGACCACGACGCCTTCCGCTCGCGTCACGTGCGCCGCCGTCGCGACGGGCGCGACGAGACCGACCTGTACCTCGAGGGCGTTCACTGCCCCTCGTGCGTTTGGTTGGTGGAGCGCATCCCGACCGCGCTGCCCGGACTGGCCTCGGCGGAACTCGACCTGTCGCGCGGGCGTGTGCGCGTGACGTGGGACCCCGAGCGCGTCCGCCTGTCGGCGGTCGC
>JBEGJG010000031.1:0-13335 GCA_041184705.1 Candidatus Eiseniibacteriota bacterium | reverse complement strand
GGGCAGTCCCGTGGCGAGCATCAGGGCCATGCGGCGACCGCCGTTGAGCGAGCCCCACACGGTGAGCTCGTGCTCGCCCCACAGTTCGAACGGTACACGCGTGCCGGTGCGACCGGCCGCGCTGCCGATCGGTTCGAGCAGGAACTCGCGCTTGCGCATGTCGAACGTGACGTCGTGACCGCGCAGCAGCGACAGCCCGATCACGCCCACGACCGTGGGAGCCTGCGGGTTCACGTGCAGTGACATCTTGCGCAGCGACACCACGCCCGCGGGCACGTCGGTCCAGCGCACGCCACCCAGCTCCAGGCGCGGGGCGATCGCGTTGCGCACCGCGACGCGCGAGCCCGACCAGGCGGCGAGGCGCTGCCCCGGCAGCGGGCGCACACCGTTCTGCGTCAGCGTGACGGGGTCGAGCAGCAACCCCGGCGTGCCGGTGTCCACCATCATCCACACGAGCGTGCCGTTGAGTCGCACACGCACGAGCGGTGCGGGCCAGATGCGCTCGAACATCACCTTGGCGCGCTCGCCCGTCACCGCGCCGCTGCCGTGCTCGGCGAGGTGCTCGAGCATCGGCACGCGGCCTTCGTCGCCCGACTCGGTCGCGAGCGTGGCCGCCCCGCTCCAATCGCCGCGTCGCAGACGGGTGGCGTACAGGTCGGCGCGGGCCTGCTCGGTCTCGCCCGCGATCACCAGCAGGCTCTCGGCGCGCGCGAGGTCGTCGGCCCACAGCGCCAGCTTGCCCAGTGCCGCCGCGGCCGCGCGGTCGCCGGGTGCGAGCGCGGCGGTGCGCTCGAACAACTTGCGCGCCTCGGGCACGCGACCCAACCGCAGGAGCGCGGTGGCCAGCGTATCGAGCCGAGCGACGTCGTCGGGGTGGCCCACCGTGTCGCGGGTCGCGTAGCGCAGCTGCGCCTGCGCGTCGCGGTAGCTGGCGTCGGGCGCCAGCCACTCGGCGATCGCCGGCGTGGCGAGCAGTGCGATCAGGAGTGCGGCGCGGGCCGCGGTCGCGCGGCTCATGACGCGAGCAACCGGCGAGTGGTCTCGAGCATCACCTCGGCGCCGATGCGCAGGCACTCCTCGTCCACGTCGAAGCGCGGATGGTGATGGTCGTAGTGCAGGCCGCGCGCCTCGTTGCGCGAGCCGATGGCGAGGAACGCGCCCGGCACGCGATCGAGGATGGCGGAGAAGTCCTCGCCGCCCATGGTGCGCACGTCGGTGCGCAGGCGATCGGCGCCCACGACCTGCGTCGCGGCGGCGCGGGCGTGCACGCACACCGCCGCGTCGTTCACGGTCGCCATGTTGCCACGGCGGTAGTCGATCGTGGCGGTGCAGCCCATCGCGCTCGCGACGCCGTTCACCACGCGCTCGAACCATCCCGGCACCGCCGACCACACCTCGCGGTCGAACATGCGCACGGTGCCGTTCATCCACGCGCTCCCGGGGATGATGTTGAACGCGGTCCCCGCGCGCACCTGCGTCACGCTCACCACGAGTTCGCGCAGCGGGTCGGTGTTGCGGCTCACCAGCGACTGCAGCGCGGTGATGGCCTGCGCCATCGCGAGCACGGGGTCGGTCCCGGCCTGCGGCATCGCCGCGTGCGCGCCCTTGCCGTGGAACGTGACCTCGAAGCTGTCGGTGGCCGCCATCCACGGGCCCTCGGTGACCCCCACGGTGCCGAGCGGCAGGTCCTGCCAGACGTGCAGGCCGAGCGCGTAGTCGGCCTTCGCCCACTCGAGCGCGCCGTCCTGGATCATCGCGACCGCACCGCCCTCGGGGTGGCCTTGCTCCTCGGACGGCTGGAAGCACAGCACCACGCTGCCCGGCAGGTCCGCGGCCTCCTGCACGAGACGTCGCGCGACGCCGAGCAGGATGCTGGTGTGGCAGTCGTGTCCGCACGCGTGCATCTTGCCGGGCGTGGTCGAGCGGTACGGGACGTCGTTGTCCTCGTGGATGGGCAGCGCGTCCATGTCGGCGCGCAGCAGCACGGTGCGTCCGGGCTTGCCACCCGTGATGCGCGCCAGCACGCCGGTGCGTCCCACGCCCGTTCGCGGCTCCAGCCCCAGCGCGCGCAGGCGATCGGCGACGAGTGCGGCGGTGCGCACCTCCTCGAATCCCAGCTCGGGATGCATGTGCAGGTCACGCCGGGTCGCGATCAACTCCTCGACCTGGGCGCCGGTGAAGTGCGGGGTGGCGATGCTCATGCGCGATCTCCGCGGTCGGGGACGGGCCTGGGACACGGTCTGGACGCGCGGCATCTTGCCACCGCCCCGGGCGCGGGCCAAACCGGAGGCGCATGCGCGAGGGGCCCGGGAGTCGCGCTCCCGGGCCCCTCGTGTGCGGCGGTGGGGATCACTTCTGCAGCAGCTTGCGCTGCTCGATCTCCTTCTTGAGGACGTCGCGGTTCATGACCTTGAACTCGACGCGACGGTTCTTGGCCATGTCCTGCGCGGTGCGGTTGGGCGAGACCGGCTTGCTCTCGCCGTAGCCGCGCGTGGTGATCTGGCCCGCGGCGATCCCCGGGAAGCGCTCCACGAGGTACGTTTTCACCGACGCGGCGCGCGCCTCGGACAGCGCCTGGTTCTTGCGGTCCGAACCCCGCGAGTCGGTGTGGCCGCCGATCTCGATGCGCAGCTGCGGCCAGCGGCTCAGGATGACGCCGACCTCGTCGAGCAGCGGGTACGCGTCGGGCAGGATGCGCGCCTTGGCGGACTCGAAGCGCACGTCGCGCAGGCGGATCATGCCGGTGTCGAGCAGCTCGGTCTCGCGCTCGACCGACACGATCGGGCAACCCTTGTCGTCCACCTTGAGGTTGGCGGGCGTGCCGGGGCACTGGTCGAGCCCGTCGTACACACCGTCGGCGTCGGAGTCGCCGGGGCAACCCTTCGCGTCCACCGTGGCGCCCTTGGGCGTGTCGGCGCACTGGTCGATGCCGTCGAGCACGCCGTCGGCGTCGGAGTCGCTGGGGCAACCCTTCGCGTCCACCGTGGCGCCCTTGGGCGTATCGGGGCACTGGTCGAGTCCGTCGTACACGCCATCGGCGTCGGAGTCGCCGGGGCAACCCTCAGCGTTCACCGTGGCACCCTTGGGCGTGCCCGGGCAACGGTCCTTCCTGTCGTTCACGCCGTCGCCGTCGGAATCCTTGGGCTTGCGATCGAAGTCGTAGGTGAGCCCGGCCCAGTACTGCTGGTTGGCCTGGTTCGACGAGGCGAGGTTGCCGTGCTTGAGGTCGAGCAGGTTGCGGGCCTCGACGCGCACCGACATGCGGTCGTTGACCGACTTGCGCCAACCCACACCGGCCTCGAACGTGCCGACCTGGCGATCGGTGAACCGACCGCTGTGGTAGCGGGTGTAGCCCACACCGCCGAGCACGTACACCATACCGAGCTGGTTGGGTGCCGAGAGCTGGCTCGAGAGCGCGATCGAGATGTTGCCGATCGTGAGGTCATCGGCGTCACTCGCAAGGTCCTCGCGCGTGGACGCGAGGTCGCTGGCGCCTTCGAGGCGCCAGTATTCGCCGATCGCGCGGCTCAGGCGGAAGCCGATCGCGGGACCGTTCTCCATGGTCGCGCGCGGGAACACGATGCGATCGGAGTAATGCACGACGCCACCGAGCACACCGAACGACCATTCGGGGTTCTGGCTCGCATGGGCGGGCAACGCGGTCGCCAGGGTGACGAGCAGGGCGACGAACGAGGGACGGAGTCGCACGAAACCACCTCCTGTGGAGCCTCGAACCGGGACCCGCACCATCGTGGGCGGGCGGAACTCGGCCACAAGGTAAGGGTATCGGCCGCGAGCGACAAGATTCCCACCCGGAAATACCACTCCAGCGAGACCCGATTCCCATTCGGGTGGTCGCGCTTCGTGCCCGAATCGCGCATCCGGGCCGGGGCCGCTTCGGACTAGGCGGTGACGAGCAGGGGGGCGCCGCGCGTGAGGATCATGGTGTGTTCATGGTGCGCGGCGAGCGAACCGTCCTGCGTGCGAAGGGTCCAACCGTCGTCATCCTCGTACATCGCCCCGTCGCCCGCCGCGATGATGGGCTCGAGCGTGAGCACCATGCCCTCGCACAACCACTCGGCCGCCTCGGGGTCGGCCCAGTTGGGGATCATGGGCTCCTCGTGGATGGTGTGCCCGATGCCGTGACCCTGCAGTTCGCGCACCACCGAGAACCCACGGCGCGTCACCTCGTCCTCGACCACGCGACCCACGTCGAGCGCGCGTCGCCCGTCGCGCATCTCGCGCAGGCCCTTCTTGAACGCGCTCTCGGCCGCGGCCATGAGCCGCTTGGCCGCCTCCGAGACGCGACCCACGCCCACCGTGATGCAGGCGTCGGCCATGTAGCCCGCGAGCTCGGCGGTGACGTCGAGCTTCACGAGATCGCCCTCGGCCAGACGGCGCTTGTCCGACGGCACGCCGTGCACGATCTCGTCGTTGACCGAGATGCAGGTGTGCCCCGGGAACTCGTACACGAGTCGCGGAGCCGATCGTGCGCCGGCGGCCTCGAACACGCGCCCCGCCACCGCATCGAGTTGCGCGGTGGTCACGCCGGGGGCGACCGCGGCTCGCATGGCGGCCAGCGCATCGCGCACCACGACGCCTGCGGCGCGGATGCCGTCCCGATCCTGTGGGGTCTCGACGATCATGGCCGCAGCCTGCCCGCACCCCGCACCCCGCGCAAGCCCGTGGACCCGTGCGGCGGGCCTCGTCGCCGGATGCGTCTGCGCGAGGGACGTCGGCGATGGTTCGAGCGCACGCGGAGGGGGCGAAGCGAACGCCCCCGGTGGGCGCGAGCCTCACCGGGGGCGTCGGGATGCTTCGAGGTGCGGATTACGGCTTGGGCGTCTCGCCGCTCGTCCGACGACGCTCGGCCTCCTGCTTGAGCACGTCCACGTTCTTCACCACGAACTCGACGCGGCGGTTGCGGGCCCACGACTCCTCGTTGGTGTTGGGCACGACCGGCTTGCTCTTGCCGTAGCCCTTCGCCGTGAGGTTCGCGGCCGGGATCGCCGTGTACGTGGTGGTGAGATAGGTGCGCACCGCCTCGGCGCGCGCCTGCGACAGCTTGCGGTTGCCTTCGGCCGAGCCGCGCGAGTCGGTGTGACCGCCGATCTCCACCTGGAGCTGCGGCCACTTCGTGAGCAGCAGGCCGACCGCGTCGAGCGCCCCACGGCTCTCGGGCAGGATCTCCGCCTTGCCGGTCTCGAACTTCACGCCCTCGAGACGGATGAGCCCGGTCTCGAGCAGCTCGGCCTCGCGCTGGGCGACCTCGGTGGGGCAACCCTTCTCGTCCACCTTCATGCCGGCGGGCGTGCCCTCGCACTGGTCGAGGCCGTCCCACACGCCGTCACCGTCGCTGTCCTTCGGGCAGCCCTTCTCGTCCACCGTCGCGCCCTTGGGCGTGTCGGCGCACTGGTCGAGCCCGTCGAGCACGCCGTCACCGTCGCTGTCGCTCGGGCAACCCTTGGCGTCCACCGTCGCGCCCTTGGGCGTGTCGGCGCAGGTGTCGATGCCGTCGAACACGCCATCGCCGTCGGCGTCGCTCGGGCAGCCCTTGGCGTCCACGGTCGCACCCTTCGGGGTGCCCTCGCAGGCGTCGAGCCCGTCGTACACGCCGTCCCCGTCGGTGTCGAGCGGGCAACCGCTCGCGTCCACCTTGGCGCCCTTGGGCGTCGCAGCGCAGCGGTCCTTCTTGTCCGGCACGCCGTCGGCGTCGGTGTCGCGCGGCGTCGCACCGAGCGCGAACGCGAGACCCGCACCCAGCACCACGGTGTGCATCTTGTCCGAGGGCGCCGCGGTGTTGAAGTTCGTGAACGACACGTCGCGCGCCTCGAGGCGCACGCCGACCGCATCGTTCAGCCAGAACTTGAGACCACCGCCGAACTCGACCGCACCGGTCGAGAGGCCGGGGCCCGACGCGGGCTTGCCCTTCGTCCAGCCGCCACCCACGAACACGTAGGGGTTCGCGCGCCGACCGCGTGCCGGCGACAGCACGAGGTTGCCGCTCAGGTGCTGCCAGTCGTAGTCGCGACCCAGACCACCGTTCTCGGAGGTGCCCGAGAGGCCCGCCGCGCCCTCGAGGCCGATCCACGACCGCGAGTACCAACCGGCGCGCGCACCCACGTTGAGCCCGTCCTTCACCGCCAGGTCGCTGCCCGGGAACCGGAGCTTGGCGTCGAACAGCGTGGTGCCGCCGAAGGGCGTGAACTCCCAGTGCGATCCGATGGGCTCGGCCACCGCCGCACCCGCCACGACGAGCGCGGCGACGAGCGGGAGGGCGACCCGGAAGCGGTGACGCAGCATCGTGTTCTCCTTGCACGAACGGGGTCGGTTCCCCGGAGCGGGGCCCGGGGCGCGCCCACCATGGGGCGCGAACGGTCGGAGCCTACGGGGACGCGGCAGGGGGTGCAAGGATGGCGGCCGTGCGGCCGCGACCGCGGTTCAGGCCCCGGCGGCGAAGGCGGCGGCGCGCTCCACGAACGCGCGCGCGCGGCTCTCGATCTCGTCGAACCGGCCGTCCCGCGCCAGCGCCGGGTCGGCCATCGTGCCGCCGATCCCGCACGCCAGACAGCCCGCGGCCCAGAACGGGGTCACGTTGTCGAGGTTCGTGCCGCCCGCGGCCAGCATGGGCACGCGCGGCAGCGGGTCGCGGATGATGCGGATGTAGTCGGGTCCACCGGCCACGCCCACCGGGTACACCTTCACGAGGTGCGCGCCCAGTTCCATCGCGCGCAGGATCTCGCTCGTCGTGTAGGCGCCCGGGCACCAGAACACGCCGCGTTCGTGCGCCACCGCCGCCACGACCTCGCTCGCGTTGGGGGCGATGAGGAAACGCGCCCCGGCGTCCACCGCGGCCTCGGCCTCCGCGCGCGTGAGCACCGTGCCCGCGCCCACCACCACGCCCGGATGCGCCTCGTCGGCGAGACGTCGCATCACCGCGGGCGCGTCGGGCACCGAGTACGTGACCTCGACCAGGCGCACCCCGCCGCGGATGACCGCGCGTGCGGCCCCGTACGCGGCCTCGGGGTCGGCGGCACGGATCACCGAGACCAATCGGGACGTGCGGACGACCTCGAGCACCTGTGCGGGTGTGGTGGCGGGCGCGGACATGGTCCGACGATACGCGGCGACCTCCGGACCCGTCCACCGCACCATGCGCTGTGGCATGCTCGCGCTCCCGTCCCCGGAGGTCCCCGTGTCCGCGCGTCGTCCGTCCGTCCGCTGGTGGTGGTGGCTCCTCGTGCCCGTCGTGCTGGTGGGTGTGGCGTGGGCCGCGCTCGCCGTGCTGCTGCCGCCGGCGCGCGTGCGTGCGATCGCCGAGCGCGAGTTGTCGCGGCGCGTGGCGCGCGAGGTGCGATTCGCCTCGGCGAGCGTGGGGTTGTTCCCGCCGGTGCGCGTCACGGTGCGCGCGCTCGAGGTGGCCGAGCCCGGAGGGTTCGACGCCGGCGCGTTGTTCGCATGCGAGGCGCTGCGGCTCGACCTCGACCCGTGGGCGCTGTGGTCGCGCCGCGTGCGCGTGCAGCGGTTGCACGTGGACGCACCCACGCTGCACGTGGCGGTGCGCGCCGACGGTTCGAGCAATCTCGACGGACTCGTGCCCGCCGACACCGCGGCCGCGCCCGGGCCCGCACTCGACCTCGAGGTGCGCGAGTTCCGCGTGCGCGAGGGACGCGTGCTCGTGGACCACGTCCCGTCGGGTCGTCGCGTGCTGGCCACCGTCGGTGCGCGTGCGAGCCTCGCGACACGCGGCGATCGTGTGGACACCGAGGGCCGCACGGAGGTGACCGGGCTCGCGGTGGGGCCGCTCACCGCGGTGCGGCGCGCCGAACTCGACACCTCGCTCGCCGCGCTGCGCTGGGTGCTGGATCACCGCGGGGCGTGGGACGGCTCGCGCCAGCGGCTCGCGCTGGCCACGCTCGCGCTGCGCACCGGGAGCGCCTCGATCGGGTGCTCGGGCGTGGTGGACGAACCCGGGCCGCGCGCGCGCTTCGACCTGCGTGCGCGCGCCGACGGTGTGGATCTGGCGCAGGTGCTGTCGTGGATCGCCGTGGCCGACGCGCCGGCGCTGCGCGGCGTGACCGGTCGGGGTTCGCTCGTGTGCGACCTCGTGCTGCGCGGTGGGCTCGCACCGCGTGCGGGCACGCGACTCACCGGCACGCTCGAGGTGCGCGACGCTGCGCTGCGCTGGCCCGGCGCTCCCGCCGAGGTGAGCGACGTGTCGTTCGCGGCCGTGTTCCGTCCCGACTCGCTCGAGGTCGCCGACCTGCGCGCCACGGTCGCGGGCCAGTCGCTGCGCGCCGGGTTGCTCGCGTGGTCGTTCGCCGATCCGCGACTCGCGTTCGCGGTGCGCGGCGACCTCGACCTCGCCGCGGTGGGACCGTTGGTGGCGCCTCCCGGAGCTCGCGTGGGCGGACGGGTCGCGCTCGACCTGCGCGGGCGCGGACCCCTCGCCGATCCCGGTGCGTTCGCGCTCTCGGGTGAGGCCACGCTGCGCGGCGTGAGCGTCGAGGGGGCGGGCACACCGCGGCCGGTGACCGACGTGAACGGACGGCTGGCGTTCTCGGCCACGCGCGTCGAGGTGCGCGACCTGCAGGCGAGCGCGGGGTCGTCGTCGGTGCGACTCGACGCGCGCGTGGACCGGCCGCTCGCGCTGCTCGCGACACCGGGCGCGACGGCACCGGCGCTCGTGTCGTTCGACCTGGGATCGCCGTCGTTCGAACCCGCGGCATGGCTGCCCGCCACCTCGGGCGCGCCCGCGCTGCCCAACGCGCGCGGCAGCGGTCGCGTGGCGATCGCGCGTCTGCGCCAGGACCGGCTCGACGTGAGCGACGTGCGCGCCGAGGTGCGACTCGAGCCGGGCGTGTGCGAGGTCGCTTCGTTCGCCTGCGCGGGCTACGGCGGCACCGTGCGCGGCGACGCCCGATTCGACCTGCGCGACGCGGCCCGGCCGGGCTATCGCGTGCGCGCGCGCGTGGACGAGGTGCGCGCCGATTCGTTGCTCGGCGCGTGGACGCCGCTCGACGGTCTGGTGCGCGGCACGTTGGGCACGACGCTCGACCTCTCGGGCGAGGGGCTGTCGAGCGACGACCTCAAGCGCACGCTCACACTGGTGGGACTCGCGGCGTTGCGCGAGGGGCGCATCGGTCCGGGTCCGACGCTCGATGCGATCGCGTCGTTCGTGCGCCTGCCGAGTCTGCGTCAGCTCGACGTGGCGCGACTCGAGTTGCCGCTGCGCATCGAGCACGGGCGCGTGACGAGCGACGGCGTGACGTGGACGGGGGGCACGGGCGAGTGGCGTTTCGCGGGTGCGGTCGGGTTCGACGGCGTGCTCGACGGCGCGGTCTCGGTGACGTTGCCGCCGTCGGCCGTCGCCGCGCTCGAGGCGCGCTCCGCGGTGGCGGCGGGTGCGCTCACCGACGCGCAGGGCCGATTGCTGCTCGACCTGCGCGTGAGCGGGCCCGCGAGGTCACCGCGCGTGACGTGGGACACCGAGGCGATGCGTGCGCGCCTCGCGGGACGTGCCGCACAGGGCATCGCGGAGCAGCGGGCACGGCTCGAGGCCGAGGCGCGTGCGGCCGCGGCCGCCGCGGCGCAGCGTGCGCTCGGGACGAAGCCCGATTCGGTGGCGGTCCCGTCGGTGGGCGCGCTGCGCGACACGGTGCGGGCCGCGGCGCGCGACCTGTGGCGTGGATGGCTGGGGCGACCCGCACGAACCCCGGTCCCGCCCGACAGCACGCGGCACTGACGCCGCGCGATCAGACGTTCGCCCGCACCTCGTGGTGCAGCGGGTGCTCGATCTCCTCGACCCACGCGCGCAGCAGATCGGCCGCACCGCGCACCGAGAGCTCGGCGGGCGGGTGCTCGCCCCGCACACGCGACCACGAACGACCCCCGAACGCGTGCGCGGCCCAGTCGTCGAGCGCGGCGTGCACGCGCGCCTCGACCTCGGGGACACGGCCGTGCGCCCGCAGCGACGCGGCCGCCCACACGCCGAGCCAGGCCGGATCGGGGGCGCTGCCACCGGCGTGCGAGCGCAGGCCGCGCGGATCCCACAACTCGCGCGTGACCGTGCCGACGAGCCGCAGCGCGTGGTCGGGTGCGAGCAGCATGGGCGGCAGCGCGACCGCGTGCAGCTGCTCGGGCGTCACGCCGCGCACCGCACCGGTGTGGCCGTACTCGGGGTGCAGGCAGCCGGCGGCCTCGTCCCAGAACCGTTCGACGTAGGCGCGCTGCAGCTCGCGCGCCCACGCCAACTGGAACGCCGCGTTCTCGCGCCGACCGACGCGCTTGGCGAGCTGCGACAACGCCACGAGCGCGTGGTACCAGAGCGCGTTGAGGTCGGCGCGGCAGCGGGCCGCAAGGCCCTCGCCCGCCCACAGGAAACCCTCGCGGTCGCATCGCACGCCGTGCCGCGAGCCGGCGCGCAGGTGCTGCGCGACGCCATCGAGCACGCGCCATGCGCCGTCGTGCAGGAACGCGCGCGTCTCCTCGGACTCGCCGTCGCGGCGCATGAGCAGGTCCACGGCGCGCACCAACCACAGCGACGACTCGGGGCTCGCGTAATGCGGCATGCCCTGGGGGTCGAACCATTCGGGGGCGAGTCCCTCGTCCACGTACGCGAGGTAGCCGCGCAGCACGTCGCGCGCCAGCGTGAACTCGCGCACGGTGACGAGTGCTGCGGCGACGCGCAGCGCGTCGGGTCCGTACTCGATCCCCAGCACGGGGTCGGTGATGATCGCGGTGCGGTCGGCGCGTTCCAGCACCGCGTCGTGCAATCGCGCGGCGAGGTGGTTCACCACGCGCACGTCGGTGGCGTCGAGTTCGGTGGCCGCCGCGGGATCGCGCGACTCGGGCGCGGCGTGCGCCTGTGCCGCCTGACGCGCGGTGTGCGCGGCACCGGCGACCGCGGTCGCGTTGCGGCTCGCGCGCCGATCGTGCGCGTCGAGGTCGAGCACGCGCACGCAGTCGGCGAGCGTGCGGGCCGGTGGCGTGCCGAGTCGGTGCTCACTCGCGAGGGCGCGGAACAGGCCCTCCTCGCACGAGGCGACGAGATGCAGTTCGCGTTGCTCGGGTCCCAGCGTGGTGCGCACCCACCCGGGCAGGAACGCGTCCTCGGCGTCCACCGAGGTGGCCGCATCGGGCGAGGCCGGGTCGAGGTGCTCGTGCGGGTGTGCGAGGCCGCGCTGCCACGTGCGAGCGGGCATGAACACGCCGCCATACCAGAGCGTGAGCGGCGCGGCGCCGTCACGCGTGACGGTGCGCACGCGACCGGGCACGGCCTGCACCACGCCGCGGAAGTCGTTCGTCGCGCGCTGCAACTCGCGCGGGCCACGGTCCACCAGCAAGGGCGCGACGTGCAGACGGACGGGTGAGCCCTCGAGCCAGCGCCAGGTCGCGACGAGTGCGGCGTGCCCCTCGATCATGCGGAACTCGCGTTCGACCACCCAGCCGTCGCCTCGCCATCGCCAACGCGGCCACGGGTCGTCGTCGAACGATTCGAGCAGGACGGGCGGGTAGCCACGCGCGCCGAGGGCGACCGGGCCGTCGCCGCGCGCCGCGGCCGTGAACGTCGGGGTGAGCTCGAGGGGGGCGCCGCCGTACGGGACGAGGCGGTCGTCGAAGCGGAGCAGGGAGACGGCGAGCGGGCCGTCGTCGGGACCGGGGGTCGCCAGCAGCACGTGGTCGCGGCGCGTGGCCGCGCCCGAGACGGTGCCGCGCGCGATCGCGCCACGACGGTCCACGAGCTGCCACGTCCGGGTGCTGCGCTCGAGCAGGTCCACGAGGACGTCCTGTCCATCCGACATGGCGCGAGCATAAGCGGGATTGTGGGCTGGACGCCACACCGGACCCATCACCCGCCCCACGGGATGGGACCGGTCGCGGGACGGGATTCTCAGTCCGCGGTGCCCGGCCGACGGATGACGTCGGTGAGCGCGACGAGTTCGGCACCCTCGAGTCGCTTGGCCGCGAACGCGCGGTCGAGCCACGGCGCGGAGTTCGGCGTCACGCGCAACAACACGATGGCGTCGCCGCGTTCGTGCGCCATGGTGACCGCGTCCTTCCAGGCGGCGTCGAGCTTCTTCGGGTCCCCGCGCTCGGCGATGCCGTCGATCACGAGGTCCGGCAGGTCGTAGGCGGCGCCGACGCGCGAGGCGAGCGACTTGCAGACCGCGCGCGGCGCGGGGTTGACGTGCAGGAACGGCAACCGCGCCTGACGCAACTCGCGGTAGACCGCGGTCATGAACTTCTCGTCGCGGGTCGCGAACTGGCCCATGAGGTTGGCCACCGCCACCACCGGCGCGGTCCGGTCGAGCTCGCGTCGCAGGCCCTGCTCGATGCGACCGTCCGTCATCTCGACCGTGAGCGTGGCGGGCCCGGGGTTGTTGCGTGGGTAGTTGTCGGGCTCCATCGGCATGTAGAGCACGAGCTCGCGCTTGTGCTCGTGCGCGGCGCGCACGACCGGTTGCCGACCGGTCTCGGCCGGGGCGGCCAGCACGGCGAACGTCTCGGGGCGACGGCAGGCGGCCACGAGCAGCGACTCGTGCTCGGTCGAGGCGAACAGCACGAGTGCGAGCCGACCCGGTGGGCGCTCGGCGTCCTCGTCGCGCAACGCGGCGCGTTCGATCACCACCTCGTGCGTGGGGCGACTGCGCGCGCCGACGAGCAGCGTCACCACCAGCGTGCCCTTGGCGCCCGCGTCCTCGCGGCCCGACAGCACCTCGGCACCACCGCTCTCCACCGCCCGCGTGACCTCGTGGTTCACGCGCAACGGCGAGGCCCCTTCGGGCAGCCGGATGCGCCAACGCAGCGCGGGCCCCTCGCCCTCGAGCACGGTGGATTCGAGCGCGCTCCTCGGCACGCCGGCGTTCTCGAGTCCGGTCTCGATGCGCTTGCCGATCAGGCGCACCGCGTGCGCACGATCCCCGAGGTGAAGCCAGCGCCACACCGTGACGCGACCGTGATCCGAGGCGAACCACATCACGCCCTCGCCCACGAGGAACAACCCGAGGACGGAGGCGGCTGCGATCCCGATCAGCAGGGTGGTCGGGAGGGATCTCTTCGAAGCGCGTCGTTTGACCATGAGAGCGGCGCGACGGTATCCGGAATGACCCCGGCGGGGAAGCCCGGCGCGCGGGTCCGGTCGCTCAGGCCCGTTCGAAGCCCGCCGCTCTCACGCCTCCCACGCCGGCTTTGCGGGGAGGAGGGTCCACGGCCCGAGGTCCTGGTCCGCCCTCCCGTCCGTGCGTCCTCGAGGCGGGCCACGTTGGCCGGGACAGCGCTCCGCGGCCACGGTGGATGAGGGGGCCGTATCGCGCGCCCCCCGGGGGGACGGGC
>JBEGJG010000030.1:0-13538 GCA_041184705.1 Candidatus Eiseniibacteriota bacterium | reverse complement strand
ACCCCAAGTGGCAACCGCCGTAAGTGACCGGCGTCCCTGATATTGTGAACTATGTGCGACTTCCGAACAAAGTGTTTTTTCGCGCTAAGTCCAAATTACCGAATGGGTTCGAGCGTCGGCTGCCGCCTCGCGACGACTTCGACCAAGCCAATGGGAAGCCTTTGCCGCACATAAGGTTACTTGTTCGAAACATTCGGCTACTCTTGCAGGATGCACGGCCCCGGCCGCGGGTATGACGGCCCTGAACGCCGCCTCCCCCTCCGCGGCCGCGGACCGACCCTGAGAGAGGCGCGGAGCGCCCACCGGAGCCTCCAGAGTCGACTCAGGGCGGCCGCCCCGTGAGGAGCGGCCGCCCTGTACGGCGAACCGGATGCGGTCAGCGTGTGACGAACACGGCGGTCGTCAGCGCGGGCACCACGAGCGAACTCCCCGCCCGATCCGCCCGCGCGGTGCGCGCCACCGCATCCGCACCGGCGGCCTGACGCGGGTGGAGCTCGAAGGCGTGGCGAGCGAAGGCCGGGTGCGTGACCCGCTGCTCGGTGGGCGTCGCGTTGAACACGACCACGATGCGCTCCCATTCGGGATCCAGGTCCGCCGCCCCCTCGAGTGCGTCGGAGAGGGTCATGACGATGACTCCCGGCACCTGTGCCGGACCGCTGTTGAGGAACCCCACGCGCGCCTGCACATCGTCCGCCGTCCGCAGTCGGAACAGCGGCGAGCTGCGGCGCACGGCGAGCAGGTCCTCGAACGCCCCGGCGGTCCGATCGATCTCGGCACGTCCGGGCGCGAGGTCGCGCCGCGCGATGCGATCGCGGATCACGGGCCAGCGGTCGCGGTTCTTCTCGGCGGGCGGCAGCCCCATGCCCCACCCGTTCGACGAACGGTCGGGCAGGTACTTGTTGAACCAGTCCCCCGAGTCGTAACTGTCGGCGTCGAGCGACTTGGTGCGCAGCAGCTCACCGCCCGCGTGGAAGAACGGGATGCCCTGCCCCAGCGCGGGGATGGAGAGCGCCAGCACCTGCATGCGCACGCGATCGGGCAGCGAGGTGCTCAGCGGCAGCGCGTAGAGCAGCTTGTCCCACAGCGTCTCGTTGTCGTGCGCCTCGACGTAGTTCACGCACTCCTGCGGGTCGGCGGTGTAGCCGGTCGAGGCCAGCCCGGCGCCCGTGTTGGGGTTGCCGCGCCGGTCCGTGAACCGGTAGGCCGCGAGGTTGCCCGCCAGGCCCACCTTGATGCGGTCGGCCGCGTCGAGCAGTGCCGTGCGGCTCGACTCCCCGCCGCGGTCGAGTTCGCCCGGCACGTGGAAGCGTCCGCTCGCGAACCCCTGCTCGCGCCGATCGCTGAACGGACTCCCACCGCGCGCGGCGTCGCGCAGCCGGTCGTTGAACGTGCCGATGCCCGTGCCCGCGAGGTTGCGCTGGGTCGCGTTCACACCGCGCCGTCCCCCCTGCACCTCGCCGAAGTCCCAGCCCTCGCCATAGAGCACGATGGCGGAACCGTCCACACCGTCGCGCTCCAGCGTGAGCGCGTTCAGCGCGTCGCGAGCGCGCTCGAGGTTGCGCTTCATGTGGTGACCCATGAGGTCGAACCGGAACCCGTCCACCTTGTGGTCGCGAGCCCAGTGCACGAGGTCGTCCACCATGAGCCGCTCCATCATGCGGTGCTCGCTGGCGGTGTTGGGACAGCACGTGCTGTTCTCGACCGCACCGTCGGCGTTGAGGCGGTGGTAGTAGCCGGGCACGATGCGATCGAGCACGGCGATGGGCGACAGCCCCGCGGCGTTGGTGTGGTTGTACACCACGTCCATGACGACGCGCAGATCCATGGCGGCGAGCGCCTGCACCATGCCGCGGAACTCGAGCAGTCGCGCCCCACCGTCGGGGCGCGTGGCGTAGCTGCCCTCGGGCACCCCGTAGTGGAACGGATCGTAGCCCCAGTTGAAGCCGTCCCGCCCGCGCACACGCGTGACCGCGGCCTGCTGCTCCTCGCCGTCGGGCGCGAACCGCGACAGGTCCCCCGTGCCCTGCCACGTGGAGCGGTCCTCGTCCACGGTGGCGATGTCGAACGTCGGCAGCAGGTGCACGTGCGTCAGGCCCGCGCGCGCGAGCGACCGCAGGTGCCGCGTCCCCGCGGCCTCCACCCCGAACGCGCGGTAGGTGCCCTTGAGCGAATCGGGCACCGTGGGGTCCGAGACGCTGAAGTCGCGAACGTGGAGCTCGTACACGACCGCGTCCTCGGGTGCGGCCAACGCGGGCTTGCGCAGCCCCGACCAACCTGCCGGGGCCAGCGCGGGATCGGCCAGGTCCACGATCTGCGTGCGCGTGGAGTTGCGCGACAGGGCGCGCGAGTAAGGATCGGTGACGAGCGACGTCTCGAGCCGTCCGGTGGACGGCACGTACACCTCGACCTCGTACAGGTAGTAGCGCCCCTTCCAGTCGGCGGCACCCGTCGCGCTCCAGACGCCGCGCGACTCCGTCATGTCGAGCACGCGCGCACCCTCGCTGCGCGGCCCGTCGAACAGGTGCAGGCGCACGCGACGCGCGGTCGGCGCCCACACGCCCAGCGAAGGCACGCCGTTCCGCCACGTCACGCCCAGCGGCGCGTCGGTGGCGTACACATCGTCGAGCACGCCCGGCAGTTGCAGACCGGTGGCGTCGCGCGACCCGTCCGGCAGACGCGCCGAGAGCACGCACTGACCCTTCAGCAGAGCCTCGACGCGCGAGGCGACCGCGGGGTCGAGTGCGAACACGGGCGTGCCCGCGAGGTGCGGGAACCGATCGCGAAGATCGGACGACAGGCCCGCCGGTTCGCTGCGTAGCACGAACGACTCCCCGCCCGTGACGCCGTCGCGCGTGAGACGAAGCGTGGCATCGGCGCTCACGTGCAGGCGTACCTCGGAACCCGCCGGCAGACCCGGCCATGCGAGGAGCCCGCGCGACAACCAATGGCCGCGAGCGCGCGACAGGTCACCGGCCGCGAGCGCGGTCACGTCCACGGCCGAGGTCTCGAGCGCGTTGCGACCCGAGACGATCCACACCTCGCGAGCCTTCGCGACGTCGAGGAACTGGTCCGGCCCCGGATCCTTCTGGTCACCCTTGTGGACGATAACGCCCAGCCGCTTCGCACCCGGCTTGAGCGGCACGTCCCACCACACGCCCCAGTCATCGCGACCGGTGGGCGCGAGCGGCGAGGTCCACGCCACGTTGAGCGGTGTGTCCTCCCACGCATGAAGTCCCCATCCGGCGTAGTCGCCCTTGGGCCGGTGGTAGTGGATGCGGGCCTGCCCCTCGGGAGGAGCGGCCAGGACCGGCGTGACGAGCGGACCGAGGAACGCGAGCAGCAGCACGAATGCGACACGAGGGGACATGGCGCAGGACCTCTCGGGTGGGGGCGTCGAGGTGCGAGGAGCCATCGGGGGATCCCGGTCGCGCATGGACCGTGGACCGGAACCGACGGGTCAGGACTGCGGGAGAGGATAGGCCCACACCCGACGAGTGCCAATCGGGTGCGCTCGGCGCGAGGACCGTCCCGGAACCGCCCCTCACGAACGTCGCGATCCTCGATGAGCGCCCGACCGGAGCCTCGCTGTTCGAACACGGACACGCTGCGTTCGGGTGGTTCAGGGGATCGAACGCCTGCCGCACAACCCTTGGAGCATGACAACCTGTCGCAAGCGAACCGTGTTCGAGCAGTCTGTGCGGTGGTTCAGCGAAGGCCCGTAATATTACGGAGGCGCGTTTCGCTTCATGAAACCACTGCAACTTGGACTGTCGCCCCGGATAGTTATCCATACACGAGCACGCGAATATTTCTCATTCATCGGGGCACGATGGATGCGTAGGTCCCCAGTCCATCCATCGGGGGTCCCATGAGAAACCCGCATCACATCTGGTCCGTCGTCCTCGCCGGTGGGGACGGCCTACGAATGGCAGCGCTCACACGCGATCGGCAGGGGCAGCACGTACCCAAGCAGTACTGCCGATTCGGTCCCGGCGGCTCGCTCCTGCAGCGCGCCCTGCGCCGCGCGGCACGCCACTCGGACGCCTCGCACACCCTGGTGGTGGTGCAGGAGGCGCACCGTGAGTGGTGGGCGCCCGTCCTCGCGCACCTGCCACAGGAGAACATCCTCGTGCAGCCGACCAATCAGGGCACGGGTGTCGCGTTGCTGCACGTGGTCTCGCACGTGCTCGAGCACGATCGCGATCCCTACCTGCTCGTCATGCCCTCCGACCACGAGGTGGACGACGAGGACCTGTGGCGCGAGACGCTGCGCCACGCCCTGCGCGCCGTTCACGAGTCACCCGACCATCTGGTCATGGTGGCCGTGGATCCTCCTGACGATCCCGAGTTCGGCTGGCTCCTGCCCGGACGCCGCTCGCCGGACGGCACGCAGCCCGTGTTGTCGTTCGTGGAACGCCCCAATCCGACGGTCGCGGCGGCACTGGCACAGCGTGGCGCGCTCGTGAGCACGTTCACGTTCGCGGCCTCGGCCCACTCGCTGCTCTCGTTGTTCCTGCAGCACGCGGGCGAGCTGCTGGGCGAGTACGTGCTGTGGCTGCAGCGCAGAGCCTATGGCAGTGCTCGACTCGCCGAGGCGCACCGCGCACTGCCGATCGTGGACTTCAGTCGCGACGTGCTGGAGCGGGCCCCGTCCGCTGCGCGTGTGCTGCACTGCCCGCCGTGCGGATGGACCGATCTCGGCACGCCGCAGCGGCTGCTGGAGTGGTACGGCCGGCGGCTGCCCGAGACTCCGCGTCTGGGCAGCATCACGCCGCTGCCGGCGAGCCTGCCGGAACCGATCCGGAGCCGAATGGCCCCGGCGCAGGCACTCGTGGAGACGCGAGCCGCTCTTTGAGTCCGAGCGCGCATCGCGAGGCCCCGGCGGTCCACCGACCGCCGGGGCCTTCACGTGTCACGCACCACCGAGGCTCAGGGCAGCCGCGCGCCCCGTGAGGCGGTGAGGATGGCGTACCACTGCTCACGCGTGAGTTCGACGGAGTCCGCTCGCACGGCCTCGCGGATGCGTTCGGGCCGCACGCTGCCCACGAGCGGCACGATCCCCGCGGGATGACGCAGCAGCCAAGCGAGCGCGATCACCGTGCGAGACACGCTGTGCTCGGCCGCCACGCGATCGAGCATGGCCAGCAGCCCGCGCAGCGTGGCCGCACGCGGATCGTCGGGGGCCGGCTCACCGCCCTCGCCCAGGAGCCCCCGACCGAGCGGGCTCCACGACACGGGCGTCATCCCGGTGGCCATGCACTGCTCCAGCGTGCCGTCCTCGAGCGTGTCGAGCCGCGCGGCGTGCACCTCGACCTGATGCGCGACGAGCGGCATGGGGCACGAGCGCTGCAGCAACTCCACCGTGGCCGGTCGGAAGTTGCTCACGCCGAACTCGCGCACCTTGCCCTGCGCGTGCAACCGCTCGAACGCCCCGGCCACCTCGTCGGGCTGCATGAGGTAGTCGGGCCGGTGCAGCATGAACAGGTCGATCCGCTCGACCCCCAAGCGTTCGAGCGATCGCTCGCACGACCACACGATGTGCTCGCGACTGAAGTCCCAGCGATGCGGATCCCCCGCGACGGGCTCGTTGGCCCAGCGGATGCCGCACTTGGTGGCCACCAGGACGCGCTCGCGCATACCGCTCACCTCGCGCAGCACGCGCCCGAACACCTCCTCGCACAGCCCGTTGCCGTAGATGTCGGCGTGGTCGAAGTGCGTGTACCCCGCCTCGTAGGCCGCGATCACCGCCGCACGCCCGCGCGCCTCCATCTCGGGCGTGAACCGCGCCCGCTCCATGGTGCCCGCGATACGCATGCAGCCGTAGCCGAGCCGCGTCGTGACGAGCGAACCGCCTCCCAGCGTCTGTGTTCTCATCCCCCTCACTCCCACTCGATCTCGTCCGCGAACACGAACGAGCGGTTGCCGCTCCCCTTGTGCCAGTCGGGGCACATGAGGGGAGCGGTGACGCGCACGCGCAGCCAGCGCGCAGGCCGCGGGGCGAAGGTCACCGCGAGGTCGCGCACGACCACGCCGTCGGTGTGGTCGTCCACCGTGTTGGCGACCTCCCCCACCGGCTCGTAACGCACACCGTCCTGCGACACCTCGAACGCGACCGAACGCGGCATGAAGATCCACGAGTTCTGGTCCTGCAGGAACCCCATGCCCGCTCGCCGCAGCGTGCGCTCGGCCCCCAGGTCCACCACGGCCTCCACGTGCGTACCGTAGAAACCCATCCACGTCGGCAACCGGAAGTCCTCGCCACCGCGCACGCCGTCGAGCAGCGCGTCGGCGCCGTCGCCCGTGTACGCGCGGTGCGGAGCGGTGAGACTCGCCATGCGGCGCGCATCGGCGATGCGACGGAACGACGCCTCCTCCTCGGGGCTCGGTCGCGCACCGGGGGCCTCGGCCCGCCAGCGCAGCGTCGCGGTGCGGTCCACCGTCACGGTGTCGCCCTCGCCCGTTCGCACGGGCACGCCGTCGGCGAGCAGCAGCCAACTCACACGGGCCCCGGGCTCGGCACTCGCCAAGCGCACGGTCTGCGCTCCCCGGAATCGTGGCGCGCCGTCCACCCGGTGCGGCGCGGCGGTCACGCGCGGTCCCGCGGCGGCCGACACCGGCACCGCGTCGGGTGCGCTCCACAGCGTGGTGTCGGGCGAATCCCCCATCACCAGCACCAACTCCCCGCCGGCCACGATCGCCTCATGCGTGAGCACCGGGCGCGCGAGCGGCACGCCGTTGAGCGTCGCGGCGCGCACGTAGGGCCGACCGGGACCGTTGCCCTCGGCGCGCACCGTGAACCGACGACCGTTCGGCAGACGCAGCGTGGCGCGGCGGAACAACGGTGAACCCACCACGTACTCGGGGCGGCCGGGCGTGACCGGGTAGAAACCCATCGCCGAGAGCACGTACCACGCGCTCATCTGGCCGCAGTCCTCGTTGCCCGAGAGCCCGTCGGGGCGCGGCGTGTACAGGCTGTCGAGCACGCGCCGCACCAGCGCCTGCGTGCGCCACGAACGGCCCGCGAACGCGTACAGGTACGCCATGTGATGACTGGGCTCGTTGCCGTGCGCGTACTGCCCGATGAGCCCGGTGATGTCGGCCTGCGTGCGTCCCGTGATACGCGGGGCGGCGCCGAACAGCGAGTCGAGCAGCATGGCGTAGCGTTCGCGCCCCCCCACCGCGGCCATGTGACCCGCGATGTCGTGCGGCACGAAGAAGCTGTACTGCCAGCTGTTCGCCTCGGTGAAGTGGAAGTCCACCTCGGTGGGATCGAACGGTGTCTTGAACCGACCGCCGATGCGCGGACGCATGAGGCCCGTCGCGGGATCGAGCAGATGCCGCCAGCCCTGCGCGCGCTCGAGCATGCGGTCGCGCACCGCGGTGGCCCCCAGCGACTCGGCGAACGACGCGATGCACCAGTCGTCGTAGGCGTACTCGAGCGTCTTCGACACGCCCTCGCTCTCGTGCTCCCCGGGCACGTAGCCACGCCTCCGGTACTCGGCCAATCCGCGACGATCGTCGTCGGCGCTCGCCACCATCGCCTCGAGCGCCAGCGCGGGGTCGAAGCCCCGGATGCCCTTGGCCCACGCGTCGGCGATCACCGACACCGAGTGGTAGCCGATCATGCAGTCGGTCTCGTTGGCCGACAACTCCCACACCGGCAACCGCCCACCCTGCCGGTACTGGGCCAGGAACGTGGCGACGAAGTCGCGCGTGCGCTCGGGCTCGAGCAGCGTGTAGAGCGGATGGGCGGCCCGGAACGTGTCCCACAGCGAGAACACGGTGTACGGCGTCCAGCCCTCGGCGCGGTGCACCTCGCCGTCGCGCCCCCGGTATCGGCCATCCACGTCGGACCACACGTTGGGTTGCAGCAGCGTGTGGTAGAGCGCCGTGTAGAAGGTGCTGTCCTGCGCGGGCGTGCCGCCCTCGACCTCGATGCGCGACAGGACGCGACCCCATGCCGTACGCGCCTCGGCGTGCACGCCGTCGAACGTGCGCCCAGCCGCCTCGGCCGCCAGCGCCGCGCGCGCGCCCGCCACGTCCACGCCCGACACGCCGACCTGCGCGACCACCGTGCCGCCACGCGGCAGGTCGAACCGCAACGCGGCACGCACGTCGGTGCCCGAGCCCTCGTGTGCTCCCGCGACGGGGCGTCCGCGCTCGGCGATCTCCGCGCGGAACGGTCGCGAGAATCGCGCCACGATGAACACGCGCTGATCGCGCGCCCACCCGCGCGACCACCGCTCGCCCTCGATCGTGCGCTCGTCCACCACGCGCAGGCTCGAGGCGATCACCTCGTCGCGCGACTCCAGGTCCACCAGCACGTACGCGCTGTCGGAGGCCGGGAACGTGTAGCGATGCCAGCCGGTGCGGGCGGTCGCGGTGAGCTCCACGTTCACGCGCGAGTCGGCGAGCGTCACCGCGTAGTAGCCCGGCGAGGCGCGCTCGGTGCGCTTCTCGAACCGCGCCCCGTCCCCGTCGCCGTGCTCGCGCCCGTACGACCGTCGCCAGTGCGGTGCGCCCACCCCGGGCAGGAACAGCACGTCGCCGTAATCGCTCACACCGGTGCCGCTCAGGTGCGTGTGCGAGAACCCCCACACGCGCGTGTCGTCGAAGTGGTAGCCCGAGCACCCGTCCCAGCCGTCGAGCCGTGTGTCGGGGCTCACCTGCACGAGCCCGAACGGCACCGTGGCGCCGGGGAACGTGTGTCCGTGCCCACCCGTCCCCACGAACGGGTTCACGAAGCGCAGCGGGTCGCGTGCCGCGAAGCACGGCGTCGCCACGACGATGCAAACGGCGAGACCCAACAACCCTCGGAGCCGCCTCGGGGAGGAACGCATGACGTGACGATAAGCGCCGCACCGCGTCCCGCGCCACAGAAGGCGCACCGCCGTTCCCGGGCACGCGGTCCGGACCGCAACGGGCTTCTCGGGGAGGTGCGTTCGGGCGTTGACGCTGGCGCGCCGTGGCTCCTACGCTCCGGCGTCCGTCGTGCGTCCCCGTCCCTCGTGAGGTCCCCGATGCGCCGCATCGCCGCGCTGCTCTCGCTCGCCGCCACGCTCGTCTCGTGCCAGTCCGCGCCCCGCACCGATTCCACCGACGGCACCGCCGCCCCCAAGAAGGTGGTGATCGGACTGTCGCTCGACACCGTGCGTGAGGAGCGCTGGCAGCGCGACCGTGACGAGTTCGTGCGTCACGCCGAGAGCCTCGGCGCCGAGGTGCGCGTGCAGGTGGCCAACAACGACCACACCCGGCAGGTGGCGCAGTGCGAGAACCTGCTCACGCAGGGCGTGGACGTGTTGGTGGTGGCCCCGCACGACTCCGAGAGCGCGGCCACGATCGTGAAGGCGGCGCACGACGCCAAAGTGCCCGTGATCGCCTACGACCGCCTCATCAAGAACTGCGACGTGGACCTGTACCTGTCGTTCGACAACGTGCAGGTGGGGCGCCTGCAGGCGCAGTACGCCGTGCAGCGCGTGCCCAAGGGCCGCTACCTGCTCATCGCCGGCGCGCCCACCGACCACAACGCGCATCTGTTCCGACAGGGGCAGATGGAGGTGATCCAGCCGTTCGTGGACCGCGGTGAGATCGCCATCGTGGCCGACCCGTGGGCCAACGACTGGCAGCCGGTCGAGGCGCTCAAGATCATGGAGAACGCCCTCACC
Organism: Candidatus Eiseniibacteriota bacterium; assembly: GCA_041184705.1. Lineage (GTDB taxonomy): Bacteria > Eisenbacteria > RBG-16-71-46 > RBG-16-71-46 > RBG-16-71-46 > JAIOPA01. The sequence continues at coordinate 3,873 of JBEGJG010000030.1, read as the reverse complement.
CGCACCGGCAACCGCATCGAGGTCGTGGTGGCGAGCAACGACGGGCTCGCGGGTGGGGCGATCCAGGCCATCACCGAGCAGCGACTCACCGGCAAGGTGCTCGTCACCGGACAGGACGCGGAACTGGCCGCCTGCCAGCGCATCCTGTCGGGCACGCAGAGCATGACCGTGTACAAGTCCATCCCGCGTCTGGCGCGCCGGGGGGCCGAGGCCGCCATCGCGTTGGCCCGCCGCGAGCCGCTGCCCGATGCCACCGCGACGCTCGACAACGGCTTCAAGGCCGTGCCGAGCCTGCTCATCCCCCCGGTGGCGGTGGACGCGGCCAACATGGACTCGACCGTGGTGGCCGACGGGTTCCACACGCGCGAGGCGATCATGGCCGGGGTGAAGACGCCGCGATGATCCCCGCCGCGGGCGCGCCGCGCCTCGAGCTGATCGGGGTCACGAAGGACTTCGGCGGCGTGCGCGCGCTCGACGGCGTGTCGTTCGACCTGCGCGCGGGCGAGGTCCACGCGCTCTGTGGCGAGAACGGCGCGGGCAAGTCCACCCTGCTCAAGGTGCTGAGCGGGTTCCACCCTGCGGGATCGTGGACCGGCACGCTGCGCGTGGACGGTGCGGACGTACGCCTGCAGGGTATCCGCGACGCCGAACGCCACGGCATCGCGCTCATCGCGCAGGAGTTGGCGCTGGTGCCCGCGCTGTCCGTCGAGGCGAACCTCGTACTGGGGCGTGAACCCGTGCGGCGCGGACTCCTGCAGCCCGCGGTGATGCGCCAGCGAGCCCTCGACGCGCTCGCCCGCGTGGGGCTGCAGGTGGACCCCGCCCGAGCGGTCGGCGAACTCGGCGTGGGGCAGCGCCAGTTGGTGGAGATCGCACGCGCGCTCTCGCAGGACGCGCGCATCCTGGTGCTCGACGAACCCACCGCCTCGCTCCCCGACTCCGACGCGCAGCGGCTGCTCGCGTTGCTCGGCGACCTTCGCGCCCGCGGCACCGCCATCCTGTACGTGAGCCACCGACTCGACGAGGTGGCCCGGCTGGCCGACCGCATCACCGTGCTGCGCGATGGACGCACCGTGGCCAGCGCACCCGCCGCCGAACTGCCGCGCGACCTGCTCATCACGCACATGGTGGGCCGCCCCGTGGACGATCACCGCCCGCGACCCGCGCGCGCGCCCGGCCCCGTCGCGCTCACCGTACGCGACTGGACGATGGCCGACCCCGCACGACCGTGGCGCAACGCGGTCGAGGGCGTGTCGTTCCGACTTCACGCCGGCGAGGTGCTGGGCGTGGGCGGGCTCATCGGGGCCGGACGCACGGCGCTGCTCGCGTCGCTGTTCGGAGCGGCACGCAGCCCCGTCACCGGCTCGCTGCGTCTGGGCGATGCGCCCGAGCGCGCCCCGTTCCGTGCCCCGCGCGAAGCGGTGGCCGCAGGCCTGGCGTTGGTGAACGAGGACCGCCGTCGTCAGGGTCTGGTGCCCGACGCCTCGGTGCTCGACAACCTGTCGCTCGCCACGCTGCCGCGCTTCGTGCGCCGCGGCCTGCTCGACGATCGCGCACGCCGCTCGGCCTGCGCGGAGCAGGCCGAATCGCTGAGCGTGCGCCCGGCGGACCTCACGCCACCCGTGGTGCGACTGTCGGGCGGCAACCAGCAGAAGGTGGTGCTGGGGCGTTGGCGACTCGCGGGCCCGCGCGTGCTGCTGCTCGACGAACCCACCCGCGGCATCGACGTGGGCGCACGCGCGCTCATCCACGACTGGCTCGAACGGTTGTGCGCGCAGGGCCTCGCCGTGCTGCTCGTCTCGTCGGACCTGCCCGAGCTGCTCGCGCTCTCGGACCGCGTGCTGGTGCTCGCGCAGGGCACTCCGACCGCCCTGCTCGACCGCGCCGAGGCGACCCCCGAAGCGGTGCTCGCCGCCGCCACGCACATCCCCACCCCCGAGGTGCCCGCATGACCACGACCCCGCGCCTCGACTGGCGCACGCTCACCATGGTGCTCGCACTCGTCGTCATCTGGGTGGTGTTCGCGGTGACGACCGAGGGCACGTTCCTCTCGCCGCGCAACCTGGGTCTGCTCGCACGCCAGATGAGCATCGTGGCGCTGCTCGCCTCGGGCATGGTGCTGGTCATCGTGGCCGGGCAGATCGACCTCTCGGTGGGGGCGATGAGCGGCCTGCTCGGGGCCATCGCCGCCGTCGCGGCCACCCGTCTGGGCTGGCCGGTGCCCGCGGCCTACGCGCTCGCCCCCCTGCTCGGCATGGCGTTCGGTGCGCTGCAGGGCACGCTGGTCGCCCGCCTGCGCATCCCCCCGTTCATCGTCACGCTGGGCGGCATGCTCGTGTTCCAGGGCGCACTGCTGGGGCTGACGCGCGGCATCACGGTGACACCGCCTCCTGCGTTCCTAGTGGTCGGGCAGACCTACCTGCCGCGTGGGCTCGCCTGGGGCCTGCAGGCGGTGGTCATGCTGGCGCTCGTGCGCGCCGCGTTCGCGGTGAGCGGTGCCGCCCGCATGCGACGACTGCTCGTGGCGGCCTCGCTGCCGCTGTTCACCGCCGTCATGGACGCGCACGCGGGCGTGCCGCTGCCCGTGCTGCTGCTCGCGGTGGTGGCCGCAGCGCTCACCGTGGTGGCCACGCGCACGCCGTTCGGACGACACCTGTACGCGATCGGCGGCAATCGTGAGGCGGCGTTCTACGCCGCGATCCCGATCGAGCAGCGCATCGTGGGGGTGTTCGCGCTCATGGGTGCGCTGTGCGGCGTGGCGGGTCTGGTGCTGACGGCGCGAGTGGGCGCGGCCACCACCGACGCGGGACGCATGATGGAACTGGACGCGATCGCGGCCGCGGTGATCGGTGGCACCTCGCTGCTCGGGGGCCGGGGCTCGGTGGCGGGAGCCATCCTCGGGGCGCTCGTCATGGCCTCGCTCGACAACGGCATGAGCCTGCTCGACACCGAGGCGTTCTGGCAGCCCATCCTGAAGGGCGCCATCCTGGTCGCCGCGGTGGCCGCCGACATGGCCGGCCGCGGCCGGGAGTGATGCGGGCTCAGCCCCGTTCCGAGCGACCGCGGCGCTCGAGCCAGCGCAGGTAGGTCTGCTCGACCTGCGTGCGGTGCCGCGTGGCCTTGCGCAGGTACTTGAGCGCCGAGGGGATCGAGGGGTCCACGAGGAAGCACTTCACGGGCACGTCGCGCGCGAGACCGTCCCAACCGAACTCGTCCACCAGTTCGCGCAGCATGCGCTCGAGCGTCACTCCGTGGAGCGGGTTGCGGGGCTGCGCGGGGTTCATGGGACGGGCTCCGGGACGGGACGGTGCGACGCGGGTGCGCCCGAGCATGACACCGATGGCGCGCAGGCGCACGGGGCCGCGCGCTGGCTATACTGGGCGCGTCCGCTCGCCACCCCGTCCCGGAGATCGCCATGACGACGTCACCCGACGCCACTCCCCCGCGCCGCTGGCGCGCGCTCGACCCCGAGGAGCGCCGTGTGCTCGGCACGCTCATCGAGAAGGCCAAGACCACGCCGGCCGGTTATCCGATGACGGTCAACGCCCTCGTCACGGGCTGCAACCAGCGCAACAACCGCGAGCCCCTCACCGCCTACCGCGACCTCGACGTGGAGAAGGCGCTCGACCGCCTGCGCACCTCGGGCGTGGTCGAGGAGATCGACTGGATGGGGCGTGCGGCCAAGTACAAGCACACCGCCTACGACTGGTTCGGGGTGTCGCGTGTGGAGTTGGCGGTGTTGGGCGAGCTGTTGTTGCGCGGCGAGCAGACGCTCGGCGACCTGCGGGCGCGGGCCGCTCGCATGGAGCCCATCGCCGACCTGACCGAGCTCAAGCCCATCGTGGACGGACTCGTGGCGCGCGGGCTCATGGT